>CAKZSF010000216.1 GCA_937920575.1 uncultured Sphingomonadaceae bacterium
CATTTGGGATGCGATTGCCGAGCAAGACGATTGGAAACCCCTTACTGACAAAATCGCAGCATTGCGCGAAAAGGGCGATGCGCTAGGTCCCGCTCCCGAACCTGCAGGCCTTAGCGGTTGATGTTACAAGATAAAACGAAATGACATCTTTCCTATGACAACAACTGAGTCTATCGGATTGCAGAAGCGTACGGATCAGAACGCGCGGGAGGGATTGCTGCGCCAATGAGCGAACAAGAAATAGTCTCTTACGAGCCGGCCACTGGCAATGAACTGTGGCGCGGCAAAATCGGCGATGTTGACGCTGCGGTTGATTCCGCGCGCCGCGCATGGCCGCAATGGGCCGCACAGCCTCTCGCCACGCGGATAGAGCTGGTGCGCCGTTTTGCCAATGAAGTGCGCAAGGATTATGACAAGCTAGCTGAGACTATCTCACGCGAAACCGGCAAGCCTTTGTGGGAAGCGCGCACTGAAGTCGATGCGGTCATCAACAAGGTCGAAATCTCCGTTGGAGCCTATGCCGAGCGAACCGGTCAGCGAAAACTGGACAGCGCGCTCCAGGGCACAGCAGCGCTGCGTCACAAACCGCATGGCGTTATGGCCGTTTTGGGGCCGTATAACTTCCCCGCGCATCTACCCAATGGGCACATTGTACCGGCGCTGATCGCGGGTAATGCGGTGATTTTCAAACCGAGTGAAAAAACACCCGCCACGGGCGAGATGCTCCAGAACTGCTTTAACCGAGCGGGAATCTCCGCCTCTATTTGCCAGATTCTGATCGGTGGGCCGACAGAGGGTAAGGCGCTGGTCGGACACCCTGGAGTGGATGGCGTGCTGTTTACTGGCTCTGCGCAAGCAGGGATCGCGATCAACAAGCGGCTGGCAACCAATCCGGGCAAGATGGTCGCGCTTGAAATGGGTGGTAACAACCCGCTGATCCTATGGGACACGCCCAAGATGAGCGACGCAGCCGTGTTGGTCATGCAATCGGCCTTCACCACCGCCGGGCAACGCTGCACCGCGGCGCGGCGTCTGATCGTGAAATCGTCAATCTATGACGAGGCGATTGACGAGATCAAACGCATGGCAGACCGTCTGATTGTCGCTGAACCCTTTGCTGAACCCGCTCCGTTTATGGGGCCGGTGATCGACAACCCGACCGCCGATGCGCTGGTCGAAAGCTTTGTCTATTTGCTCAGCAATGGCGGCAAAGCGATCAAGCATATGCGCCGCCCCGATGATGATTTGCCGTTCCTATCGCCTGCAATTATCGACACCACTGCCATGCCAGACCGCCCGGATGTGGAGCTATTCGGTCCGCTGCTGCAAGTGATCAAGGTCGATGATTTTGACGAGGCCATTCGCGAAGCCAACAACACCCGGTTTGGATTGGCTGCATCGTTGGTCGGTGGAACGCCGCAAGAATACAACCGCTTCTGGGCCAATATTCGCGCCGGAATCGTAAACTGGAATCGCCCAACCAATGGCGCTTCATCGAAGGCTCCGTTTGGCGGGGTTGGCCTGTCCGGAAATCATCGTCCGGCAGCCTTTTACGCCGCCGATTACTGCGCCTATCCGGTTGCCAGCACCGAAGCTGAGCAGCCGCGCGCCACAGTGGGCGTCGGATTCCGCGAATAGGCCTTGCGATCCGATCAGCGCGGTTATTTACCGCTGGTGATCAGGTCCACTTCAGTCCCGCCCCATGGCAGAACCCGCAGGGCGACTGTGAATGATGTGGAGCCCTTCTTACCCGTCAGCCGGTCTTCGTCGCCACGCCTTGTGCGCTCGACGTCAAAGCCGTTGTTGTCAGACAGGTTATAATAGAATTCCATCACGTCACTCGCCGGAACGGGCGTGATAAAATTGACCACACGCAACGCGCAACCAGCCATGTCGGTGCCAGCAGCTTCTTGGACAGAGCCGCGCGGATAAATCGGAAAGTTGGTTGGCATTTTCGCCGCCCATTGCATTGTGTACGTTGCGCGATCCGCGCATTCGCTTTCGCCAGCAAGAGCAGCCGCGCGGGCTGTTACTGTCAGCAGGCTTACCGACGACGCTTCGCCCTCTTCGGGGGTAGCTGCCGGTGGGCTGTTGATGCCCCCGCGATCACGCAAAAGGCGTTGCGCCTCTTCGCGCGCCGCGCTGACAGCTTGTGGAGAACGTGCCTCTGCCGGCAGAGCGCCAGAGCGCGCTGATGTGGAGAGCGCCGAGTTCGATTCGTTTTGAGTGGATAGATCAGGATCGACCATGATGTGGTCGCCCAGCGCGCCAACAATCGCCGGATCACCTGCCAGCGCTGTGTCGTCAATCTCGGCCACATCGTCACTGCACGCGCCAACAGCCAGTCCAGCGACCAGCACCGCAAATGCAGCGAATTTGGGCAATTGCATCATCGACACTTCTTACACCTCACTGCACGCGCATAGCAGCGGGACGTTAAGCATATCTTATGCATATGGTTGAGATGTCGGAAGAGGAAAACAACAGATTGGGAGAGCCCACGGCGCGGCAGACACGCACATGAGCCCTCCCGCAGCCCCGTAAACTGCGACCCGGAGCTGCAAACTGTTGATCGCCTGTCCCTAGCCGGGCGCAAACGGCGCTGATGCGGCATGGCCCCAAAAGGCGAGTTCGACGGCCGGAACGAAGTTGGCCACGAAGCACCGCCAGTCCCCTTGAGAGCGCTACCTCATTTGCGGCCACGACCGCCGAACACGTTCTTATTAGGGATTGGCGCCTGAACGATTGCCAAACATCGTTGTAATTTTTGAAAAGGCTTGTAACATCTTGTTGCAAATGTAAAATACAAATTCATCTGTTTTTCATACACTTACGGGATATTTCGATGCTCGCTTGTAACGCGGCGAAAACCAGCTAGGGCCGGACGATGAACGCGGGGAACACACCACAGCCAGATCGAGGCGGCCTTCCCTATGCATTGGGTGCTTACGGCATTTGGGGCTTGTTGCCGCTTTACCTGATTCTCGTACAATCCGTGCCTGCCTTTGAATTCGTCGGGTGGCGGATCATTTGGACGGTGCCAATCTGTTTGCTGATCATTGTGGCACGCAAGCAATGGGCTGAAGTCCACGCTGCATTCACCAACTGGAACACGCTTCGCATACTCGTGTTGAGTTCCATGCTGATCGCGGTCAACTGGTTCGTCTATGTCTGGGCTATTCAGGGGGGCCATATTTATGCGGCCAGTCTGGGCTACTATATCAATCCGCTGATCAACGTCATGCTCGGCACCGCTTTGCTCGGCGAGAAGCTCACCCGGCGGCAGTGGTTGGCCGTGTTGGTTGCTGGCAGCGGCGTTGCCTTGTTGATGATCGGCGCGCTGACAACTTTGTGGATCAGTCTCACCCTGGCGTTCAGTTTTGCAGCCTATGGCCTGCTCAGAAAGCAAGTGCCGGTCGGATCTTTGCCCGGTCTGACGGTAGAGGCCATTTTGATGATGCCGCTCGCGATTGGCATTGCGGCTTGGTACGGAATGACACCAGCCGGCACGTCCTTCGGGCAAGACGTATCCCTCAGCCTTGCGATTATACTGGGCGGTTTCGTGACCGCTATTCCGCTGCTGCTGTTCGCGGTGGCCGCCAAGAAGATGGACTATTCGACTTTGGGCTTTGTCCAGTTTCTGGCGCCCACACTGGTGTTTTTCCTCGGCCTGCTCGTGTTTGAGGAGCCTTTGGTGTGGACCGAACTGGCGGCGTTCGTGGCAATCTGGACGGCCTGCGCGCTGTTCGTCAGCGATTTGTGGCGCAAGCACCCGGCCAAAGCAGCCTCAAAAGCGGCTTAGCGTACAAGCATCCAGCTGATCGTCTGGCCTGCGTGAAATGGAACAATCGTGGTCCCATTGGCGTCGATCTGTTCGGGGACAGCAATCTCTACCGATTCCAGCGTGACTGTGCCTTCATTCAGGGGCAGCCCGTAAAAGCGCGGACCGTGCTCGCTGGCAAAGCCTTCAAAATGCGCAATGGCGCCTTCTTGTTCGAACACCGTCAAATAGCTTTCTAACGCATGAGGCGCGTTAAAAATGCCCGCGCAG
>CAKZSF010000217.1 GCA_937920575.1 uncultured Sphingomonadaceae bacterium
AATCTCATCTTCTGCTCTTGCGATACCAATCGCCTCAATCTGATCCTCAGTGATTTGGCGGAGCCCTGCTATATCGACCAGAGTGAATGGCACCCCACCCAGCGCCACAGGTCGCTCAATGACATCGCGCGTGGTGCCTGCTTGTGGCGAGACAATCGCCGCGTCGCTTTCCAACAGTGCGTTAAACAGTGTCGACTTCCCCGCATTCGGTGGCCCGGCAAGCACAACCCGGTACCCCTCGCGCAATCGCTCTGCATGGGGACGATCCAGCCAATTGCGCAATTCACTCGACAACTCACCAAGTTTCACGTGAAACACTGGCGGAAGCGCATCAACATCGTCCTCATCCGAGAAATCGAGCGCCGCCTCGACCATTGCCGAAAGACCCAACAGCTGATCACGCCAACCAGCCACTTGCTCAGAGAACGCTCCACCGGCCATCGCGGACGCCGCCCTGCGTTGCAGCTCAGTCTCCGCCGCTAGAAGATCCGCCAATCCTTCCGCCTCGGCCAAATCCATAACGCCATTAGCAAAGGCACGACGGGTGAATTCACCGGCCTCAGCCGGGCGCAGCCCTTCTATCTCGCCAAGCGCCGACAGGATCGCCTCCACAACGGCTCTACCGCCGTGGCAATGCAATTCGGCACAATCCTCGCCCGTCGCTGATTTCGGGCCTGGAAACCACAGGATCAGGCCTTCATCGAGCTTTTCGCCAGCAGCGCCCCGGATCGACCGCATCCGTGCTTCTCGCGCAGGTGGCACAGATCCAGTCAGCGCTTCCAACGCTGTGGCTGAAGCCGGTCCACTGATCCGGATAATTCCGATCGCAGCCGGAGGTGCGCCGCTCGACAGCGCAAAGATCGTGTCAGGCTGCGTCATGCTGGGTTGAGCTTAGTCGTCCGACTTTTTCTTGCCTGACTTCTTGCTGCCTGACTTGGACGCCAATCCTTGCGCGCCCGCTTCCACAAAATTCTGGAACAGTTTCAGACCCACCGTACCCATGGGCGCGAGCTGCTTGGCAAAATCCTGCAGCTGGTCGGGATTTGTGACACCCTTCATCGCCTTGGTGATGGTGTCGACATAGACGTCATTCGCCTTGCCAACATCGGGTAGACCCATAAAGCGTCGCGCCTCGTCCGGCGTGCATTCAATCTCGACATTGACCTTCATTTTCTCATCCTCTTCGCACGCCCAGACATATGTCTGAGGCTTGGCAAACGCTGTCCCTGCTTCATAGGTAAGCGCGAAAACGCCGCTGGCAAACCCCCAGATTAGAATTCGACACCCAACACCAAAGCAAAAGGACCTTTAGCAGAGGATCGTAAAGCACTGGTTGTCACATCTGAAAGGGTGTTTGGCTTCAAGACGTCAGACATATTTCCTATAACGAATTCAATTGTTTGAGAGATTCTATGCCACCCAACGCGCAGGAAACGATTTCTGCCCAGCCTCTCAACCGGCTTGTGTTGCGACAAAACAAGCGCAATGGGTTATCTTAAGCCAATACAAACGAGAGGGGATCAATCGGTATGAGCGCACAGGACAATCTGGCACGGTGGCATGCCGTTATGGATGGGGGCAGCAAGGCCGAAGATCTGGCCGCAATCCTGCATGATGATTGTGTGTTTCACTCACCCGTCGTGCACACACCGCAGGCGGGCAAAACCAAAGTGATGGGCTATCTGATCGCTGCCGGCGCGACTTTTTCGAACACCGGATTCCAATATGTTCGTGAGATTGTCGATGGTCCGCATATGATGCTGGAATTCACCGCCAATCTGGATGGTATCCACCTCAACGGCATCGACATCATCACCTTCGATGAAGACGGCTTGATCACCGACTTCAAAGTGATGGTACGCCCGTTACAGGCAGTGAACAAGATCTGGGAAATGATGGGCGCCCAACTAAAGAAGCACGCCGAGAACGAAGCCTGAAATCAGTTCAACGATGCGAAGTTTAGCACTGTGCGCAGAACTTTTTCGTCAAACCCATCAGGCAGCCATTCGGTCAATTGTGCCCGGCGCTCTTCAACATCGGTGGACAGTTCCAGCCGCCGCATTGTCCAGTCAGAGAAACGCCGCACATCGATGGGAACATCCTCAATTCGCACCAAACCATTGTGACGCTTGTCCCCGCGCAAATCCTCCATCAGGATCTCAATCGCGGCGGCATCGCCTTCCAGCAATTGCAGGAAGTTGCGCCCATTGTAGATGAGGAAGCCGGTTAACCCCCGCTCCGGATTCTTGCGCTGAGACGTTGCCAAGATATCGGCCACATCATCTTCGGTAAGATCGGGCGAACCTGTGCTGATATACACCAGTTGGCGCATGTGAATGACCTACCTTTACAAGAAAACACTTTCGGTTGAGCAAATGCTTATGGCTCGCAACCGCAAATGGTCAAGCGGGAAGGCCAGCAAAACCGCCCTTCCCGCATGCCCAAATTATTGATTCATATTGGCGAAGAAGTCTTCGTTGGTCTTCGAATCCTTCATCTTGTCGAGGAGGAATTCCATCGAATCGACCGTGCCCATCTGCATCAGGATACGGCGCAGCACCCACATCTTGCTGAGCGCTTCCTTGTCGACCAACAGCTCTTCCTTACGCGTGCCGGACTTGCCAACATCCAGTGCCGGGAAGATCCGCTTATCCGCTACCTTGCGATCAAGCACGATTTCAGAGTTGCCGGTGCCTTTGAACTCTTCAAAGATCACTTCATCCATCCGGCTGCCGGTATCAATCAGCGCAGTGGCGATGATCGAGAGTGAGCCGCCTTCCTCAATGTTACGCGCCGCACCAAAGAAGCGTTTCGGACGTTGCAGAGCGTTCGCATCAACACCGCCGGTCAGAACTTTACCCGAGCTCGGCACCACGGTGTTGTAGGCACGGCCCAAACGGGTGATCGAATCGAGCAAAATCACAACGTCGCGTTTGTGCTCGACCAGACGTTTCGCCTTCTCAATCACCATTTCGGCAACTTGCACGTGCCGCGTTGCCGGTTCGTCAAAGGTTGAGGAGATAACCTCGCCTTTCACGCTGCGTTGCATGTCGGTGACTTCTTCCGGGCGCTCGTCCACCAGCAGAACCAGCAGGAACACTTCAGGGTGATTGTCGGTGATTGCCTTGGCAATGTTTTGCAGCAGCACCGTTTTACCCGTGCGCGGCGGGGCGACGATCAGAGCGCGCTGGCCCTTACCCTGCGGGCTGATCAAATCGATCACGCGCGCCGATTTGTCCTTCACCGTCGGATCAATCGTATCGAGATTGAGCCGCGATTCCGGATAAAGCGGTGTGAGGTTGTCGAAATTCGTGCGCATGCGAACCGCGTCGGGATCATCATAGTTGACGGTCGTCAGGTTCGTCAGCGCGAAATAGCGCTCACCATCTCTCGGCGCGCGAATTTCGCCTTCCACAGTGTCACCCGTGCGCAAGCCCATTTTACGGACTTGGTTAGGAGACACGTAGATGTCATCGGGACCAGCGAGGTAATTCGCCTCAGGACTGCGCAAAAAGCCAAAGCCATCCTGCAGCACTTCAATTGTGCCGATGCCCATGATCTTTTCGTTGTAATCTTCATCTTCGGCCAGCTCGCGCAGAATGCTGAACAGCAAATCCTGTCGACGCATGGTGGAGGCGCCTTCGACCCCCAAATCCTCTGCCATCGAGACGAGCTCTGCCGGCTTTTTCTCTTTCAGTTCTTTCAAATGCATTATGTATGTATTCCAATAAATTAGGGGATCTGACGAGCCAATATGGGCTTGGAGAAAGCAGGCCAGGTCGTGTGTTTGCGACCTTGATCAGATGTTTGCAAAATATGCTGACTGGGCGCGCGCGTCAATTCGCAATCGCATACTGGTCAAATTGAGCGCAGAATACGCCGCGCTCAGGCCGTTAGAAGCGTTAGAATGGTTTGACGACCACCAACACAACGATAATCGCCAGCAGCAATCCGGGCACTTCGCCCCACAGGCGCAGCTGTTTCTCAGTCAATGGTCGTTCGCCGCGGAGCATTTTCTTAGTGTTGAAGACCATCCAGCCATGATAGCCGGTCAACAAGATGACACACAGAAACTTGGCATGGAACCAGCCCTGCGTGTGCGCTTGCACTGCAGACATCAGCAGCAAGCCCAACACCCACACCACAATCAGGCTGGGTGTCAAAATGATCTTGCGCAGTTTGCCCAAGCGGTCGCTCCAGGTCTCAACCTCGGGCGCACCTTCACCATAGGGGTGCAAATAGAGCATCTGGCGCGGCAGAATAAACAACCCCGCCATCCAGAAGACCATGAAAATGATGTGCCCGGCCTTCAGCCAGAGATATGTCACTGCGAGCGCTTCTTGCATGCCAGCCATTTAGGGATTGCTGACGCGCAAGTCATCCCCTGATTGCAGCGAGCAGCCGATCAACATTGGCTATGGGCGTTTCCTTGTCGATCCCATG
>CAKZSF010000218.1 GCA_937920575.1 uncultured Sphingomonadaceae bacterium
AGAGGTCGAGAAGCGCAAGCTGAACCAGTGGTTCCTAAAGATCACGCAGTTTGCCGATGATCTGCTGAACGGTTTGGACGAATTGAAAGACTGGCCCGAAAAAGTCCGGGTGATGCAGGAAAACTGGATCGGCAAGTCGCAGGGCATGCAGTTCCATTTTGACCTGTCTGACGGCAATAAGGTTGAGGTTTACTCCACGCGCCCTGACACGATTTTCGGCGCTAGCTTTGTTGCGGTTGCGCCCGATCATCCGATTGCGCAGCGCGTTGCCGTTGATGATGCCAGCACGCAGTCTTTTATCGAGGATTGCAAGGCTGGCGGAACGACGGCGGCTGAGTTGGAGACGGCGGAGAAAAAGGGCTTCCGCACGCCGATCACGGCCAAGCATCCGTTCACTGGTGCAGACCTGCCCGTCTATATCGCCAACTTTGTGCTGATGGATTACGGAACGGGCGCGGTGATGGGCGTGCCGGGCCATGACCAGCGCGACTTTGAATTCGCGACCAAATACGAGCTGCCGATCCCGCGTGTTGTCGCGGCGAGCGCGGAAGAGGCGGCCAAGCCTTTTGCCGGAGAATCCGAGCCCGGTGACGGCGTGATTGTCAATTCCGAATTCCTCGACGGGATGAGTGTCGAGGAGGCCATCGCAGCGGTGATCACACGCGCTGAGGACGATGGTTGGGGCCAAGGCCAAACCGTATGGCGGCTGCGCGATTGGGGCGTTTCGCGCCAGCGCTATTGGGGTACGCCGATCCCGTTCATCCACTGCGATGCTTGCGGCGTCGTTCCTGTTCCCAAGGATAAACTGCCGGTCGAATTGCCCGAGGATGTTGATTTCCAGACGCCGGGTAACCCGCTGCTGCGCCATCCTACGTGGAAGCATGTCGATTGCCCCAGCTGCGGCGGCACGGCGGAGCGTGAGACGGACACGCTCGACACGTTTACCAATTCCAGTTGGTATTTCCTGCGCTTTGCCAGCCAGCCAGCCGACAAACCGTTTGACCCGGCAGAAGTCGCCAAATGGCTGCCGGTTGAGCAATATATTGGCGGGATCGAGCACGCGATTCTGCACTTGCTGTATGCGCGGTTCTGGACGCGGGCGCTGGCGCATATGGGCCAGCTCGAGTTCGCCGAGCCGTTCGCGAGCCTGTTTACGCAAGGCATGGTGACGCATGAGACGTATTCGCGCGAAGAGGCTGGTCGACCTGTCTTCTTCACCCCCGCCGAAGTGGATCGCACCGGCAATGGTGCGACGCTGAAATCGGATGGTGCAGCGGTGGACATCGGCCGCGTCATCAAAATGTCGAAGTCGAAGAAGAACACCATCGACCCCGACAACATCATCGACACCTATGGCGCGGATGCCGCGCGCTGGTTCATGCTGTCCGACTCGCCGCCAGAGCGCGACCTGCCTTGGTCAGAAGCGGGAATCGAGGGCTGCGGCAAATTTGTCCAGCGCCTGTGGCGTTTGTTCGCGCAATATGATGCGAATGCCGGCGGCGAGGACAAAGATCTCGCGCGCAAAACGCATCAGGCCATCGCGGCGGTGGCCGACGATATCGAGGCGCTGAGCTTTAACAAGGCGGTTGCGCGTGCGTATGAGCTGACGGGTGCGGTCGAGAAAGCCAAACCATCGGCCAGCCGCAGTGAGGCGATCCGCACCTTGCTGCTGCTGACATCGCCGATGATGCCGCACCTTGCCGAGGAAGCTTGGGCAAACATGGGCGGTGAAGGATTGGTCGCTGATGCGCCTTGGCCCGAAGTCGACGAGGCACTGTTGGTCGAGGACGAAGTCACTATCGCTGTCCAGCATATGGGCAAGCTGCGCGACACGCTGACCGCGCCCAAGGGTGCCGACAAAGACACGCTGGAGGCTCTTGCTTTGGCGAGCGAGAAGGTTCAGCGTTCGATTGACGGAGCTGATATTCGCAAGGTGATTGTGGTGCCCGACAGATTGGTGAACATTGTGACATGAGGCGCGCGCTGATGCCTTTGGCGGCGTTGGCCGCATTGCTGACATTGTTCGGCTGCGGGCTGCAACCGCTTTATACCAGCGGCAATCAAGTCTCTATGGGCGCGGCGCTGGGCCAAGTGGAAGTGCCCGCTATTCCCGGTCAAGCAGGCTGGTTGATGCGCAATGCGCTGTCCGACCGCTTGGGCAGCGAAGGCCAATCTGGCGCATCACGCTACACCCTGAATGTCCGGCTGGACGATCAGCTGGAGGGGTTGGGCCTGTTGGGCGATGACACAATCAGCCGCGAACGCCGTACTTTGCGGGCGCGCTATTCGTTGGTTGATAACGTTACGGGCGACGTGCTGGTCGATGCGACCGCCGGTTCGGATGCGGGGATCGACGTTGTCTCCAGCGAATACGCAACGATTGCGGCAGAGCAGACCGCGCTTGAAAATCTAACGCGGCAGATCGCCGATCAGATCGTGACCAGCGTCGCGCTGACACTGCGCAAGCAGCAGTGAAGGCTCCGTGAAGGCGACCCAGAAGAACTTTGCCAGCAACGCGGTGAAAGCCGCCAAACATTGCCGCGTGTTCTTTTTTTGCGGACAGGATGAAGCTGGTGCCTCCGCGGCGGCGGACAAGATTTGCGAGCTGCTGCCCGAAGCGGGCGAGCGGGTTGAAATGGCGGGTGCTGATCTGCGCAAGGACCCTGCGCTGTTGGGAGACGAGGCACGATCCGGATCGCTGTTTGGTGATGTCCGGCACATCTATGTACGCGCCAATGGTGACGAGGCTTGTGCCGCGTTGGAATACCATTTGGAAGGGGAGGGCGATGCCTGTCCCGTGCTGGTAGTGGCAACGTCTGCCACTGACAAATCGCGCACGGCAAAGCTGCTGGAGAAGCGCGACGATGCTTTGGTCGCGATGTTCTATCCGCCCGATCTGTCCACGGTCAGCGGGTCAGTTCGGACAATGGCGGATACGGCAGGGTTGCGGCTGGGCGGTGATATGGCCGAGCGGATTGCGCGCAATGCCGGGCTCGACGTGCGGCTGGCACAATCCGAAATCACTAAGCTGGCGCTTTATCTTGATGCCGATCCGCAATCGCCCAAAACGGTTGATGCGGATGCCTTGAACGCGATTGGCGCGCAGACCGAGGAAGACGACTTCATGCCGCTGGTCAACGCGGTGCTGTCGGGAGAAACGGGTAAGCTTTCTTCCGAGCTGCGACGGATGCGCGAAGTCTCGATGAACCCGGTCGGTTTGTTGCTGGCGTTTGAGCGGCGCGCGAGCCAATTGGCGCGCATTGCCTCTGCGCTTGGACCCCGCGGGAACCTCACCAATCTGGGTCGGGGCGAAAAAGCGGCGTTGGGTGTGTTCTGGAAAGAAGAGCGCAACATCATTGACCAGCTGCGCTGCTGGCCACCTGCCAAATTGTCACGATTGGTTGAACGGTTGATGGAGCTGCACCGCACTTTGCTGGCGAACAATCA
>CAKZSF010000219.1 GCA_937920575.1 uncultured Sphingomonadaceae bacterium
ATTGCCTATGGCGGTTTTGCGCGTCGGGTCAAGCTCCCGATAGTGAGAGCGGGCCTCTGCGACGGGTCCGCGCCGTGTCGGTAGAGTATAAATCTCTATCACCAGCACTCGATTGTGGAGCGGCAAAGTCAGCACATCGCCTGCATGAATCGGATGACCCAGCTTTACAACGCGTTGGCGGTTGCAGCGGATATGGCCTTTCTTGACCCAGCCTTGCGCCGCGCCACGAGAGCGAGCAAAGCGCAGGAACCACAACAGGCGGTCGATGCGCAGGCTCTCATTCGTCTCGCCTATTTGGACTGATCCTTCATCAGGTCAGCAAGCCCAGCAAAGGCTGAATGAGCGGGATTGCGCACTTCCTTCGGGCCATTTTGGCGGTTTTGTCCCTTAGGCGGCGTATTTTTCTGTTTGCCCCGTGGCCGCCGTTGAGGCTTGCCCTTCGCAGGGCGTGCCGAGCCTGCAGGGGCATCGGGTGTGCGCCAGCTGAACATCCGTGGTGCTTCTGGGCCAAAAGCGCCCTCTTCAAGGCTAAGGTGAGGCCATGGCCGGAAACCGCCGTCGCGCAGCAAAGACAGCAGATTGCTCTCGCTCAGTCCCACTGAAATGCCGAGCGCCAGATTGACGCGGAAGCGTTTCATCTCACTGCCCCGCGTATCGTGGGCCGCGCGCAGGATCTTCTCCGCCACGTCGAGTCGGATTCGCTGCCCACCAGCCTGCCGATAGCCGCTGGGCAGATCGCTCGCCCCGGGTTTGACTGACTGCATATCCGCCTCAAGCGGGCGCGTGTCCGCGCCAATCGCCCGCAGCAAAGCTCGCGGCCCGGGTTTGAGCATGGTCGGCATAAACAGATCGAGCGTGCCAATGTTGACGCCGTTACGCCACACTTCGCGGCGTGTGTCAGGCTTGAGATGCTTCAGGCCGGAATCCACCCGAGTGCGATATCCATTGCCTTCGACCACGCCGAGGAGAACCGCGCGCAATTCGCTGTTCATCGCGGGATCGTCCACCGCATCCTCAATCGCGCGCAAAGGAGCGAGCGATTCCAATTGCGCTTCCAACCAGCCGTCCAATGCGGATTGCGTTAGCGCTATCTCCGCTTCCGGCAAACTGGCCAGAGCTTTGCCCAGCACGACTTTGGGGCGAGAGCGGTGCTTGCCCGCCTCGAGCGTCGCAATGGCTTCCTCGCCTCGCAAAATCGCTCCGTCGGCAAGCCGCAGCTCGCCCAATTCACTTTCAACCATGATCCTTGCCTTTTGTCGCAGCAAGCGTGGCAGATGTTTCTCTGCCGCCGCAAGCAGCAATTTGCGGTCTGCGTGATTGGCGTGGGGATCAACACGAAAGGTAAACCCGTCAAGGTGGCCGATCAAAGCGCCCTCTACCGAGACAGTTCCGTCATCATCCAACTCGACCCGCAGTAAACGGGCATCTTTCCCCAAACTTTTCATCAACACAGCAGTGCGGCGATTGACAAAGCGTTCGGCAAGTCGCCCATGCAATGCATCTGACAAGCGCGCCTCGACCGCGCGCGCTCTGGCCGCCATTTCATCGCGCGCGAGCACCCAATCGGGCCGCTGGGCCGCATAGGCCCAAATGCGAATTGCGGCGATCCGCCCTTGCAGCGTGTCGATATCGCCTTGCACATTGTCGAGCTGAGCAATGCGCGCTGCAATATAGTCTGCACCCAGATAGCCATCGCGCAAATCCTGCCACATGCGGGCGATCAGCCGAGCATGCGGTTCAACACCTAATCGTCTAAAATCAGGCAGTTGGCAGACATTCCAGAAGCGCGCGACTTGCGCCTTGCCCCTAACACTGCCGGCGATTTTTGGATCTTCCGACAAACGCTTCAGCGCTGTCAGATCGATGGCTTCGGGCGCAGCGCGGAGTGCCGGATCGCGCGGCTTGCGTTCGAGATCGTTGATCAACGATTGTAACGAATCCATGCGCGGTTCGGCATCGCGCCAATAGGCATGAGTGAGCGGCGCAAATTTGTGCTCCTCAAGCGCGTAGACCTCTTCTTCAGTGAATTCGGGCGAGCGCTCTCCACTTGCAAGCACGCCAAATGTGCCATCGGTCTGATGCCGTCCGGCACGGCCCGCAATCTGCGCCATTTCGGCTGGCATCAGGCGGCGTTGGCGACGGCCGTCGAACTTGGTCAGGCCCGCAAAAGCAACATGGCTGACATCCAGATTGAGACCCATTCCGATCGCATCGGTTGCCACAATGTAATCGACTTCGCCGGATTGAAACAGCTCAACCTGTTTGTTGCGCGTGGCTGGTGACAGCGCGCCCATCACCACCGCCGCCCCGCCGCGAAATCGCCGCAGCATCTCCGCCACGGCGTAAACTTGCTCGGCGGAGAAGGTGACGATGGCTGAGCGCGGCGGCAAGCGCGACAATTTGCACGCGCCGGCGTGACTGAGAGTGGAGAAACGCGGGCGTTCCGTGATGGTTGCCTCTGGCACCAACTGTCTGACCAGCGGTTCCAACGTGGCTGAACCCAGCAGCATCGTCTCCTCACGACCGCGTGCATGAAGAAGGCGGTCGGTAAAGATGTGCCCGCGTTCGGGATTGGCGCAGAGCTGCGCCTCGTCCAGCGCGACGAAGGCCTTGTCGCCCGCGCTGCGCGGCATCGCTTCTGCAGTGCACAGCATCCAGCGCGCACCTGGCGGCTCAATCCGTTCTTCGCCCGTAATCAGCGCGACTTCTTTCGGGTTTTTGATCTGGCAGACGCGATCATAGACCTCGCGTGCCAGCAGCCGCAGGGGAAAACCGATCGCGCCGCTAGAATGCGCGCACAGCCGCTCTATCGCGAGATGCGTCTTGCCTGTGTTGGTGGGCCCGAGGACGGCGGTGATGCGGGAGGATGTCACAGGGGTGAAACTGACACCTGCCGCGCCGCGCCGCAATGGCCAGAATACGACAGTTGACTATCTCTCCACTGCCTATCACCGCATCCCGTCGTCACAGTCCTTCGTCACAGTCCTTCGCCACAGTCCGTCGCACGCGATTCTCGATTGACCGATATCAACCCAATATTAACTATGAACCGGCTAAATTTGCGGCAATGGGATCAGTGCAATTACGGAGGCCTCTCGGGTGAGCAACGGGCGCGATGATAAAAGCGCTATGGATGGGCGTACGCCTGCAAACTATGACGCGCGCCGTGACGACCGGTTTTCGCGCGCGCTTCAGGCTGCTACCGAGAAACACCCTGGCCCACTATTCACACCCAGCGCATCCCCGACCGATGATCGCGGCGAGGACGAGCCGCAAGTTGATCCAAAATTGGCCGAAGCCGATGTGATCGAGGTTGCTGCCGCGAGTGCCGAGGCCGAAACCGGTCCGCCTCAACCCCGCGAAGCTTTAGTCGACGAAACGCCGGAACACACCAGCCGCATCGAACGCAAATTGACATTGCGCGATCGCATTTCGGCGAGCTGGGGCGGGGCGCAGCAGAAACTTTCCGCCATGGATTGGACTCCCGATCTGGCGAGGAACATCGGCACAGGCCAGTGGTGGCGTGGTTCGCTCACCTTTGTCGGTTTGTCGGCAGTGGCTCTGGCGTTTTGGCCAGACTTTTCACCTGCAACAGCTGCTCCTGCGGTCAATCTGGACGATCAGGCACGCGACGAATTTCGCAGCCAGATGATCTTGCCGCTGGCACTTGGCGGTGACAGCGGCCGGCGCATGTCAGCGACCGAAGCAGTGCTGCCGCTGAAAAGCGCACCCGAACGCCCGACTTTGGAGCTGGTCTCCACTCTGTCAGAGGGCGACAGTTTCCGCCGGATGCTGCAGCGTGCTGGTGTTGGCGCCGGCGATGCGCGCAGCATTGCCAGTCTGATTGGTGGCGCGGTTGATATCGAAACGTTGGAACCGGGCACTCGATTTAACATTGTCCTGGGCCGCCGCCCCGCCGCGGGTGAACCGCGCGCTTTGGAAGCGATCGATTTTCGCGCCAAATTCGACCTCGCGCTGGCGCTCGAGCGATCGGGTGATGGCTTTGCGCTCAATCGCAAGGCGATCCGCGTTGACAACACGCCTTTGCGCATTCGCGGGACTGTGGGATCGAGCCTTTATCGCTCTGCCCGCGCTGCGGGTGCGCCCGCTCCGGCGGTGCAGGCATATCTGCGGACGCTATCGAGCAAGGTCGGTATGGATTCGATTGCCTCCAGCGACACGTTTGATTTTGTGATCGAGTATCGCCGTGCAGAAACGGGCGAGGCGAAATCAGGCAAGCTCCTGTTTGCCGGCCTCGAACGCGGCGGGAAACCGCGCGCGCAATTGCTCCGCTGGGGCAAGAACGACCAGTTTTTTGAAGCTTCGGGCGTGGGCGAGCAACGTGGCGGCATGGTGTCACCGGTCAATGGGCCGATCTCTTCGCGCTATGGCATGCGCCGCCACCCCATTCTGGGCTATCGCCGGATGCATTCGGGCAATGATTATCGCGCGCGGCGCGGCACGCCGATCTATGCGATCACCGATGGCGTGGTTCAATATGCCGGACGCAAGGGCGGCTTCGGCAATTTCGTGAAGCTTGGTCACGGCAATGGCTTGGCCAGCGGCTATGCCCATATGAGCCGGATCGCCGTCCGCAACGGCGTGCGCGTGCGACAGGGGCAAGTCATCGGTTATGTCGGCTCCACCGGCCTTTCGACTGGCCCGCATTTGCACTTTGAAGTCTATCGCAATGGCCGTGCGGTCAATCCCAACTCGGTGCGTTTTGTCCGCCGTGCTCAACTGGAAGGGGCCGAGCTGCGCGCTTTCCGTGAGAAACTCTCCAATCTGAAGCGGATCGAACCGGGGGCCGCGCTGGTCAATCTGGCGCCGAGCGGGGGATCGCAAGCAGAGCCCGTGCGCGAGATTGACCGCGCTGATGAGCCCGCCGCAGACAGCGACGCAGTCGAAGCGCCCTAGGTCAGGGCTAAACGCGCTCGTTGCGAGCCCCATTGCGGGCCAACCCATTTTGCGGCAGGAAACGGCGCTATGTCCGGCTCTTATCCCAACACTCGTATGCGCCGCCTGCGCGCCAACGCTTGGTCCCGCTCGCTCCATCGCGAAAATCTGCTTACGCCTGCTGATTTGATCTGGCCGCTGTTCGTGACAGAGGGCGCTGGGGTTGAGGAGCCGGTGGCGACTTTGCCGGGCGTATCGCGGTGGTCGGTCGATGGTGTTGTCGAACGCGCGAAAGAAGCGGTGGCACTGGGCATTCCGGTCGTTGCGCTGTTTCCCAACACACAGCCAGATCGGCGCAGCGATGATGGGGCAGAGGCCACCAATCCCGACAATCTGATGTGCCGCGCGATTCAGGCAATCAAGGATGCGTGCGGTGATGATATTGGCGTGCTGACCGATGTGGCGCTCGATCCATACACTTCCCATGGGCAGGACGGTTTGCTCGACGCGGCGGGCTATGTGATCAATGATGACACGGTTGCAGTGTTGGTGGATCAGGCGCTCAATCAGGCGGAGGCCGGGGCGGATATCATTGCACCATCGGACATGATGGATGGCCGCGTGGGCGCGATCCGCATCGCTCTGGAAATGAACGGCCACCCGAACGCACAAATCATGAGCTACGCCGCGAAATACGCCAGCGCCTTTTACGGCCCGTTCCGCGATGCGGTGGGCAGCGGCGACTTGCTGAAAGGCGATAAGAAGACATACCAGATGGATCCGGCCAATGGCGATGAAGCCTTGCGCGAGATCGAGCTCGATCTGGCCGAAGGCGCGGACAGCGTGATGGTCAAGCCGGGGCTCGCCTATCTCGACATTATCTGGCGCGCAAAGCAGGCCTTCAACGTGCCCATTTTCGCCTACCAGGTAAGCGGCGAGTACGCGCTGATTGAGGCGGGTGCGGCAGCAGGCGCGGGCGACCGTGATGCGTTGCTGATGGAGAAACTGCTCGCCTTCAAACGCGCCGGATGCGCGGGCGTGCTGACTTATCATGCGCCGGTGGCCGCGAAGATCCTCAATGGCTGAAGACGGCTCTGAATTTCGGCACGAGACTGAACGGTTGATCCTGCGCGATTGGCGCGCAGAAGATTGGGATGAGTTCTGGCGTGTTTGCAACACACCCAATGTCATGCGCTGGCTTGGGGGCGTCGCCAATCACGACACCCAAGCGGAGGCCAGTGCTAGGTTGGAGCAATATCGTTGCGATCACGGCTTTACGTTCTGGGTATGTGAACGTCGGGACGATGGTGGCCATCTTTCGGGCTCTTTTCTCGGGTTTTGCGGACTAAAACGTTCTAATCAACCCCCGGGACCGCTTGGCATGGTAGAGGTTGGCTGGCGATTGCGCGAGGATGCCTGGGGCAAGGGTTACGCGAAGGAGGCGGCCATCGCTTCGCTTGATCTCGCCTTTGAGCGATTCTCGGCCGACGAGGTGATCGCCATAACCGTTCCCGCCAATGAACCGAGTTGGGGCCTGATGAAGCGTTTGGGCATGACTCACCGGCCTGGTCTCGATTTCGACAGCCCAGACTTCGATCCCGTTGGTGGCCGCAACATCGTCTATTCGATCACGCGCGATCAATGGCAGAAAAACCATGGGTGAGTTCAAGCTGGAGACTGAGCGGTTGATCCTGCGCGATTGGCGTAGCGACGATCTGGATGATTTTCATCGGTTGGGCGAAGATCCTGAAGTGATGAAGACACTCGGGCCGCTGATGACGCGGGAGCAATCTGCCGATCTGATCACCGAGCTTCAAAGACGCGCATCGCGGTTTGGCCATACATTCTGGGCGGTGGAGCGTAAGAACGATGGCCGCGTTGTCGGCTTTAACGGGTTGGTGCGCGGCAAGGCAGAACAAATCGCGGGAGAGCTCGAAATCGGCTGGCGCTTGGCATCGGATTGCTGGGGTAAAGGCTATGCGACCGAAGCGGCGCTGGCCAGTGTGGAGTGGGCGCGGCAAAGCTGTCCCGATCGCTATCTGATCTCGATCACCTCTGTGAACAACGTCGGCAGCCGCGCAGTCATGGAACGCATTGGAATGCGGCGCGTGAAAGAGCGCGACTTCGATCACCCTGCCTTGGCTGAGGATGACCCGCTGCGCCCGCATGTGCTTTACGAAATGGAGCTAAACCGATGAGCAACACCAACCATAGCATGGCCGATCCCCGCTTTCCCGGCGTGAACATCATTCCGATCCATGGGAAAACGCCGAAGATTCACGACACCGCATTCATCGCGCCTGGTTCGACCATCATTGGTGATGTGGAGATCGGCGCGGAAAGCTCGATCTGGTACAATTGCGTGCTGCGTGCGGATGTCTTCACA
>CAKZSF010000220.1 GCA_937920575.1 uncultured Sphingomonadaceae bacterium
GCCTCAACATCCTCAAGCAACGAAGCGGGCGGGGCACCGTTATCCGGTACCCCGTCCTGTTTGACTTCATCGGTTTGAGCAGTTTCGACGGCCTGCCCCTGAACCGCCGGTTCGGTCATGATCTGGGTCAGTCGCGATTGCCGCGCAGCGCACGCGCTACGAGAAAGCCTGCGACCGCTGCGATACCGACTGCCAGCCCAGGGCTTTTGCGAACGAACTCGCGCGCATCATCGGCAAGCTCTTCCACTTCCTTGGCTTCGATCTTGGCAGCCGTTTCTTGCAATGTGCGCGACGCTGTCCGCGCGTAGTCGCCATATTGTGGGCCGAGCGCCTCATCAATCCGCGTCGCGTTTTCTGAAACGATTTCGCCTAAACCGCCGATGGCGTCGCTAGCCCGCGATTTGCCTTCTTTGGCCAGATCAATAGCGCGATCTTTCGCCTCTCCGGCATAGGCTTGCGCTTCGCCTTTCAAGTCGCCGGACTTGGCCACCGCAGTGCCGCGCGCGGTACCGGCGCGGGTCTTCGCTTCATCAGCCAGCGCAGCCGCGCCAGCCTTGGCTTCGTCGAGCGCTTTATTGAAGCGCGACTTGGCCACTGCCTTGTTGTCGATCACCTCGGGTTCCGCTTTGGGCTTGCGTGCAGCCTTCTTGCGCGTGGTGGTTGCTTTCTTCGCTTTACTTTTTGCTGTCTCAGCCATGGTCTCTAATCCTCCGGGGGCTTGTTTGGACGGTTAAATGTTTTCTACGTGTCTTATGTAGGTAATGCAGCTTGAATGCCAAGTGTCTCGCGACTAGGAGGCGCAGGAATACGACGTTTTGCCGCACGACATTTACCGGAGTTTACATCAGATGACCGCAATTATCGACATTCATGGCCGCGAGATCCTCGACAGTCGCGGAAATCCCACGGTTGAGGTCGATGTCCTGCTGGAAGATGGCAGCTTTGGCCGCGCCGCAGTCCCATCGGGCGCATCGACTGGTGCCTATGAAGCTGTAGAACTGCGTGACGGCGATAAGGATCGCTATCTCGGCAAGGGTGTCTTGAAGGCGGTTGCTGCGGTCAATGACGTAATCTCAGACGCGTTGTTGGGCATAGACGCCGAAGATCAGCGCGAAATTGACTATGCTATGCTCGCGATTGACGGCACGCCGAACAAGGCAAAACTCGGTGCGAACTCAATTTTGGGTGTCAGTATGGCCGTGGCCAAGGCAGCAGCCAATGCGCGTGGCCTGCCACTGTATTCCTACATTGGCGGCGTTTCTCCGCATGTCTTGCCCGTACCGATGATGAACATCATCAACGGCGGAGAACATGCAGACAATCCCATCGACATCCAGGAATTCATGATCATGCCGGTGGGTGCTGGCTCCATTGCCGAGGCAGTGCGGTGGGGGTCGGAGATTTTCCACACGCTGAAGAAGGGCCTGCATGACAAGGGCTTGGCAACGGCGGTCGGCGATGAGGGCGGTTTTGCGCCAGATCTGGCCAGCACGCGTGACGCGCTCGATTTCATTATGGCGTCGATTGAGAAGGCGGGTTTCACACCCGGAACTGATGTAGCGCTCGCACTCGATTGCGCCGCGACTGAATTCTACAAAGACGGCAAATACGAAATCAGCGGCGAAGGTCTCAGCCTGAATGGTGAGGAAATGGCCAAATACCTCGCCAAGCTGTGCACAGATTATCCAATCCGCTCCATCGAAGACGGTATGGACGAAGATGATTTCGACGGTTGGAAAGCAGTGACCGAAGAGATTGGCGACAAAGTTCAGCTCGTGGGCGATGATCTGTTTGTGACCAACAGCGAGCGGCTTGCCATGGGGATTGAGAAGGGTCTCGCCAACTCATTGTTGGTGAAAGTCAATCAGATCGGAACCTTGTCTGAAACGCTCGAGGCGGTCGATATGGCGCACCGCAATGGCTACACCTGCGTGATGAGCCATCGTTCTGGTGAAACGGAAGATGCGACCATTGCTGATTTGGCGGTTGCGACCAATTGCGGGCAAATCAAGACAGGCTCGCTGGCACGCTCTGACAGATTGGCCAAATACAACCAGCTGATCCGTATCGAAGAAGAACTGGGCGACAGCGCGGTCTATGCAGGTGAGGGCGCGTTTGGGCGGCTCGCCAACACCTGATCCGGCCAATGGCTGAGCCCCAAGCCAAGACTTTCCAGCTCACCGAGGACGAAGCGGTGGAGGCCATGAAGTTTGTGGCCCATCGGCGCTTCTTCAAACAACAGCGGTTTGGCCTGATCATTCTTGCACTTGTTGTACTGGCGGTCACCGCAATCGTCCTCGACAAGCCGGGCATTGCCGGCGCAGCCTTGGCGGCTTTGGTTGTTGCACCTTTGTGGCTTGGTATTGCATTGTTTTGGCTGATGCCGCGGCACGCAAAGAAGCACTATCGGCAATCGGTCACTATGCGCGATCAAAACGAGCTGACTTGGAATGACGGAGGCCTGGTCATTAGCTGTGACCACGGTTCGACCATCTACAATTGGTCAGAATGGCGAGGATGGGGTGAAAGCCATTCACTGCTGCTGCTGTTTCAAAGCGAAGCGCTTTACAACATTTTGCCGAAACGAGTTTTGGATCCCGCTGAAGTGGAAGCCATTAA
>CAKZSF010000221.1 GCA_937920575.1 uncultured Sphingomonadaceae bacterium
GTGATGCCGATATGGGGATGCCCCTGATCATCGAGCGTGACCGATGCGTTGAAAGACCAAAGCTCACCCGATTTCGCGACCAGCGCCTTGTCCTCGGCCACTTCGCGCGTCAGCGGCATGGGCAGCTGTTCACCCTCGACATTGCGCCAACTGCCATCGCCAGTATCAAAGACCATGTAGAACAGGTCCTGCCGGTTGGCGGTGTGGCCGCGTGCATCAGGCGCCCCTGCCCCATCCCAGCAGAGATGGTAATCAAAGCTGACGATGATCTCATCACCTTGCCCCTTGGTCACATAGGGATACCAGCTGTCGACTGCCTGCAGATCGGTGCGGCGCTTGTGCTTCAGGAAGGACACAGGTTCGCCAAATGTGCGGCCATTGTCGGTTGATTTATGATAGACCCAATCGCTGCGATGGGCGCCATGGCGATAGAACAGGTAGATATCGCCATTATCCATCTTCACCACCTGATTATAGGTGCCAAAAGGCGGGATTGTGTCCAGCTCTTCCCACTCAGTGATGTCATACGGACGCTTGGAAACGACATGCTTATTCTCACCATAGTGGTGATTGCCGAGCGGGTTCTTGCCCAACTCGGGCGTCCCGCCATGTCCGCCGAAAAAGATATGGATGTACCCGGCATCATCGATGATCAGGGTCGGTTTGCCGTGATTGTCGATTTTGCGGGTGGGGTCTTTGCCCATCGCGCTGACACCGGCTTTGAACGGTCCGCTCCATTTGCCGGTTTCGTGATTGTATGATGCCACATAGGGATCTTCAAGCGGGCCCTGATAGCTCACATAAGTGATGCCGTCCTTATGCTCTCCGGCAGGGTGCTGAACCACGGCAACCGCATTGCCCAAACCGTTCTCGGCGAAATGATCAGTCTGCTTCGCCGTCGCTGCAGACGCCGTTTGTGGGTCGTTAGCGCCGCTGCATCCGGCAAGCCCCACCGTGCCAAATGCGAACGCAGCTGCCAGAAGAAGAGAGTGTTTCATATGTTTAGGCCTTGCGTGGTGGTTCAAAGCATTTCCGATGCGAACAGCAACATACCGCCGGTTGCGTAAAGCTGGCTGGTGTCGGCATCGGTGGTTTGCGGGTCTTTCCCAATCTGCTGAACCCAGCCGACTCTGCCGCTATCTGTGGTCGCCCTGCGCATCGCATCCCACGCCTTGTCACGAGCGGTTTCATAGTGTGCGCCCTCGATCATGCCATTGTTGAGACCCCATGCCAGACCAAAGCCGAAGAAGGCCGTGCCGCTCGTTTCGGGATTGGTCAGATATTCCGCATCCATCAGCGATGTCGGCCAATAACCGTCTGCGCGCTGGATCTCGACCAGTTTGGCGGCAAGCGTCTTGTACGTCTTCACCATCAAAGCGCGATCAGGATGATCGGCCGGCATGTCCTCGATAAACCGAGCAAGGCCTGCAAACACCCATCCGTTGCCCCGGCTCCAGAACACCGGTTTGCCATTGGGGGTTTTCTCGTTGAAATACCGGCTGTCGCGGAACAGCAGGCCGGTCTTGGGGTCTTGCAGATATTCGATCACCGCGCGTGTTTCTTTGGCAGCGTAATCGAGATAGCGCGGATCGCCCGAAACTTTGGTGGCCAGCGCCCATGCTGGCGGGGCCATGAAGATCGCATCGGCCCAACACCAGCGGCGCTGACAAGTACCCTCGGTGTGGCCATCTTCTGGCTCGATGAATTCCAGGCTCATCGTGTAATTTTGGGCAATGATATGGTCGAACACCTTGATCGACTTCTTCATCAGCGCCGGATTCTCATCGCGCAAAGCAATCGCGCCATAGACTGCAGCAACCGCCTGATCGTCGCCGTGCCAAACGCGGTCGCCCAGCTCCAATCCGTTTTCGTAAGCGTATTGCCGCACACGGTTCAAAAGCTTCTCATCACCCAGTTTGGCAGCGTAGCGATCCAGCCCGATATAGAATGCCGCTTTTACCCAACCACGACCGTAAGAGCTTTCAGGAATCTTGCGGTCGAGGTAACTCATGTCCTCTTTCGCTTGCAGCTGCCACGCTGCGACCGCGCAACCGATTTCTTCAGCTGAGGCCCGTGTTGGCGCGACCAAAGCTGGCGCTCTCCACTGAGGGGCGACCGCGTCACAGGAACGCGCCTGACTCTCGCTCGCATGATCATCTGCCATGGCTGTACCCGCTCCACCCATCGCGAGTGCCAATGATCCAAGTGCGGTCAAATAACGGAATTTCATCGGGCTGCTCTCCACTTCTTTTCTCTCTGGCGCATTGTAGAGCGCCCTAACTGTATCTTGCCTTACCGGTTGGCGATTGCAATCCAGAAATGTTCATTTACGATCAAAAGCGCGCATGGGCAAGCAAGTGTGACGCCCAGCGCAAAGGAGAGGCAGAATATGGTTCGGGTGTCGCGCAGAGATTTTTCCATTGGTGCATTGCTGAGTGCGACCATGCTTTCCGGCTGTTTTAGAGCGGGCCAGATTGCTGGCACGACCGGAGCCAAGAACCTGCTGCTGATCATCATTGATGATCTGAACGATTGGGTGACGGCATTGGGGGATCATCCCCAAGTACAAACGCCGCATATCGACGCGCTGGCTGCCTCTGGCACTGTGTTCACAAATGCGCATGCTCAGGCTCCGATTTGCGGGCCATCGCGCGCCAGTCTGTTTTCCGGCCTCTATCCCGCTCAAACAGGCATTTATGGACAGATCAAGGATGCGGATCTGGGCCCCGCAGTCGCCGCCGCATCCCCAACTCTGCTGTTGCCGCAATATCTGCGCTCGCACGGCTTCTACACCGCCGGGCGCGGCAAAGTCTCGCATCAGGGTGGGCAAGAGGGGATGTTCGATGAATATCACCCCCGTTCTGAAAAGAATGGCGACTACGGCCCGAAACCGGACACGCGGATTAAGTGGGACAGCGATAAGACGCACACGGATTGGGGCGCCCACCCTGATACCGACGCAGAGATGATTGATCATATCACCGCCACATGGGGAGCGGAGTTCCTTCAGCGCGACCATTCGCAGCCCTTCATGCTCGCCCTGGGTTTCGTGCGCCCGCATGTGCCGTGGTACGTCCCTCAGCACTGGCTCGACAAATTTCCCTTGGACGATATCGAGATGCCCAAGTTGCGCGCCAACGATCTTGCAGATGTTCCGCAGGCGGCGCGCGATCTTACCGCTGTGCCGCAGATGCCAACGCTGGAATGGGCAATGGAGAACAAGGAGTGGCGACCGATCATGCAAGCCTATCTCGCTTCGATCGCGTTCGTGGATCACTGCGTTGGCATGGTGATGGAGAGCGTGCAGGCATCGGGCCGTGCCGACGATACGTTGGTCTGCCTTGCCTCTGACAATGGGTATCATCTGGGCGAGAAACAGCGCTTCGCCAAAATGTCTTTGTGGGAGCGGTCCACCCGCGTGCCCTTGATGTTTGCAGGGCCCGGCATTCGCCCACAGGTGATCACCGATCCTGTCGGTCTGATTGATATCTATCCCACTGCAATCGACATTCTGGGTCTACCAACGAATACCGAAAATGCAGGGAGAAGCCTCGCCCCGGTGCTGACCCAAGGGCAGGCTTTGCCGGTTGAACCACAAGTGTCCGTCTATGGTGAAGGCAATTACGCAGTCATCGACCCGAACCATCGCTATATCCGTTATGCCGACGGGTCAGAGGAGCTTTACGATCTGGAGAAGGACCCGGATGAATGGGTCAATCTCGCCAATGATCAGAGCCTTGCCCCGGTCAAAGAAAGGCTGCGAACATACATTCCGGCCAATCCACGTGCCGACGTGATGACTGGGCGTTAGCGCGCTGGCTTACAAACCGTCGCGCCGCTGCGGAATTTGCGCCGGTGGTAGATCTTTCCAGATGCCCGCCGTCACCCGGACGTCGATTGGGCCAGCCGTGTTTGGCCAGCGCAAGACGAGAATTTGTTGCGCGCTTTCATCCCAGACGAAATCCGACAATTTGCTGCCCTCACCTGACCGCGCCACCCGGAAAGCTTCATCACTGCCCGGTGCATGCGTTAGCACAAGGCCGTTGCTCAAATGCAGCGAGAAACCATCGGGATAATGGCGGTTCGCCCCGACAAACAATGAAGAAATGCCCTTGCTGTTATCCGGTGTGACTGTGGCGGAAAGCTCTCGCTGGGCAAAGTCATAGCGAAATCGCTCCAGGTCACCGGCAATCACTTTGGGATAGGGGCGCGCGATGATGTCGGTGATGTATTTGCGCTCCACCGTGCCGCGTGATTGGTTGTCTTGAAAGATTGCCCATGTTGACGGCCCGCCCGGCAGGAAGTTTTGATAGCGCGGATTGCCTAGGAACCACGCCTTGATCGTGCCCATGCCGGTTTCGTCGAAAATTTCAGCGGTGCGGATGTAGAAGCGTTGATAATGCAGTTGATCCTCGACTGACGTGTCCGTCGACATCAGCGTCGGGAAACCCCACTCGCCCACCAGAATCGGCGCGTCGAGCAGCTCGGCCTCTCGTTCGAACCGGCGCAGAATTGGTTCGATATAGTCGATCCGATCCTGATAGATGTGCGGCGCGAAGACTACATTGCCGCCTTTGATGGGGTTCTTAATCTCAGCATATTGATTGAATTCAATCGCTTCGCCCTTGTTCATAAAAATTGTCTGACACAGGAACAGCTTGTCTGGATTGTAGGTGCGCCCTTCTGCAATCAGGCGCTCATAATACGGAATTAGGAATCGCCGGGTCAGATCATCATATGAAATATCCATTGAAAGCTTGCGCGGTTCATTGACCAGATCATACCCAACAACATCGGGATTATCGGCAAACCGATCCCACATAATGTGCCACGCCTTGGCGTAGTCATCTTGAATCCCATTCGTGTTGTTCCAGAATCCCTCCCACGAAAAATCGGGCACGCCATACACCGTCATTTTGAAACTGGTGGTCATACCGGCATCGCTGCCCAGCTGGGTTAGACGCTCCAGCTTTTCAAGATAGGCAGGCTCGAATGTGGTTCCCGGCATCGTGCCAAACTTGCTGAGCTCAAGCCGTATCACTTGCGTGTTCGCGCCCATACGCGCCATGCGCCAATAGTCGCCTTCATCGAACATAACGGATTGGCTGCCGTCGTTGGTGTTCACGACAAAGCCGCGCGGGATATAGTGGCGTCCGTCTGCGTCTCTCAGGCCATGCTTGATTTGGGCTTGTGCAGGGACGGCGAGCATGGCCAGCAAGGCAATCATCAGGACACATATTGGCGTAAACCAGACGCCGGCATCTCGCTCCGCTTTCAGAATACTCATCGCAAACCCTTCGCTTTGTGAGCCTAGCAAATCGGGCGATGTTCCCCGACCGAACTGCCTCTGCTGCTATTGTAGAAAGATGTTGTCCTCGCCGACGAAGAACCGGTCGCTGTGCCCATCGGCAAAGCGAACCGTGACCTCATAGCTGTAGCGCGCTGCGCGGGTGCGCACTTCAATTGTGGGCAGCACATCGCCCTCGAACGGCACAACGACACTAATCAATTCGGGGCTCTCGGCCTCAAACCGGGCAGCGATGCGCCTGAGATACTCGTCATAACGAAACTCTCTGCGCCGCCGGATCAATGTGACGTCGCTTAAATCATCCTCAGCCACGCGCAGTGGCTCTGTTCCTGAGAATACAGCCAGCATCGCCTTGCCGCCCGTGCGTGCGCCATGGATAATCACCGCATCGCCGGCTTGCTCGACGCGGTTACCTGGATAGGTGACATATCTGCTTTCGAACGGCTTCGTCCCGCTGTTCTCTGTCCGCGCGTCGTCGCGGAAGATGATGTAAGGGCGCGGCGTGCGCACAAAATAGAGCTTGCGGTCCGCCTGCCCCACAAATGCCGCGTCAAAGTCATAGGCCTCTTCCGCTTGCCCACGCACAAACGCGCCGCGCGCATCCTCGCGATATTCGACGATCCGCCCATCCCCGCCTTTGATTTGCTCTGCACCGTCAATCTTGAGA
>CAKZSF010000222.1 GCA_937920575.1 uncultured Sphingomonadaceae bacterium
CCATTCCTTGCCTTCAGGGATGCCCATCCGTTTCTGGAACTCAGCCATCTGTGCCTTGTTCATCAGGCCTGCGTGATTGTCTTTGTGGCCAGCCAGAGGAGTGCCCCATCCCTTGATCGTATAGGCCAGAAAGACGGTCGGTCTGTCGTCATCAACGGCATCAAAGGCGTCGCACAAAGTCTGAAGGCATTGACCACCCAGATTGTTCATCAGATCGGTGAGTTCATCGTCCGAATAGGTATCAAGCAGCGCGGTAACTTCACCCTGATCGCCGATGTCGTCCATCAGGCGTTCGCGCCATGCCTTGCCGCCTTGAAACGTGAGGGCAGAATAGTCGGCATTGGGGCAATTCTGAATCCATTGCTTCAACACATCGCCGCCCGGCTGCTCGAATGCTGCGCGCTGTAAAACACCATGGCGGAGCACGACAGTCCTCCAGCCAAAGGCATCGAAGATCGCTTCGATTTTTTCCCAAAGCCCTTCACGGACTACGCCGTCCAGACTTTGCCGGTTGTAATCGATGATCCACCATGTGTTGCGCAGATCGTGTTTCCAACCTTCCTGCAAACATTCGTAGATATTGCCTTCATCCAGCTCAGCATCACCGACAAGCGCGATCATTCTGCCGACTTGATCTTGATTGATCCATGATCGCTCGCTCAAGTAATCTTGAATGATCGATGCGAAAGCGGTGATCGCAACGCCCAGACCGACGGATCCGGTTGAAAAATCCACATCGTCGACGTCTTTGGTTCTGCTTGGGTAGGATTGGACCCCGCCAAAGCCTCTGAAGTTCTGCAACAAATCAAGCGGCAGGTGACCCATCAAATATTGTATCGCGTGAAAAACTGGCGATGCGTGCGGCTTTACAGCGACGCGATCTTCTGGCTTCAGCGTGTGAAAATAGAGCGCGGTCATGATCGACACCATCGAAGCGCACGAGGCCTGATGCCCTCCGACTTTGACGTCGCCATCTTCCTTCTCGCGAAGATGGTTTGCGTTGTGGACGATCCAGCAGGCGAGCCACAACAGGCTCTGTTCGACTGATTTTAGATCTGCACGATTGCTCAATGTATGTTCCATTCGCTTTCATTCGTTCCGAAACGTCGCCGAAGGACTCGCATCGGTTCAAGACATTCGCTGAGGCTGCGGGGTGACCGGATTACCTTGATCGCTTTGCCCATATTGGGCCGGTTGGCGCGGCTCAAGTGAGGGGCCGGCCAAAATTTTCCAGATTGCCGTATAGCGGCAAAGCCTATCTAACGTGGTGACGCGCTACTTGGGCGGCATCCGAATCGCGCCGTCCAGTCGAAACTGATGCCCATTGAGATAGCTGTTCCGCGCGATCTCCATAATCAGGCTGGCGAATTCTTCCGGTTCGCCCAGTCGTTTGGGGAAGGGGACAGAGGCGTTGAGCTGATCCCACATTACCGGGTTTCGGTCTTTCATTCCCAGCATCAGCGGCGTGGCGAAGATGCCGGGCATAACCGAATTCACCCGGATGCCGAGATTCATCAAATCGCGTGCCATTGGCAGAACCAGACCGTTCACGCCCGCCTTGCATGATCCATAGATCACTTGTCCGATTTGGCCGTCCTGCGCGGCGACCGATGCGGTCAGAATGATTGCGCCCCGCTCACCATCATCATTGACCGGTTCGGCATTGGCCATGCCGAGCGCGGACAGAGAGGCGACTCGGTAGCTTGATGTGAGAATACCTTCGGCGCCGAAGGCGTAATCTTCGGTTGAGAGGCGCCGATATCCGCCGTTCTCTTTGTCGAAGCCAATGGTCTTGCCGCGCTTGCTGGTCATGGCGCAATGCACTGTCACGCGCTCCTGGCCATTGGCAGAGCGGGCGGATTCGAACCCGGCAACGACTGAGTCTTCGCTGGTTATGTCGACATGATGGAACGTGCCGCCAATGGCCTGCGCATGCGCTTCGCCGTCCTCGTCGTTCACGTCGAAGATCGCGACTTTGAGCCCCGCCTCAGCCAGAGCGGTGGCGCTCGCTCTGCCTAGTCCGGACGCTCCGCCGGTCACAACTGCCGCCATACCTGAATGCAATTTCATTGTCCTTCCCCTCCCATATTTTGGTGTTCTCCAAGTCTGATTGCCCGAAATCGGCCCCAGTGTGCGTTTTTTTTGCAACATTAACCAATTAAGGCCCGACAAGCGGGGTGGAATCGGTTGCAACTTCGCACAAAAGTGGCATTGTCTGCCGTGATTTGCTGGGACTCGCTGGCAATTCAGCAGTTATGAGTTTGGAATGGCAGTCCAAATCGAATTGTGGCGGTTGCGTACCGCGCAATGAGGGGCTAAGCCATTCCGCACAGTTAAAGTGTTTGCCCATGCCGGTGTTCGGTATGGGTGTTACAAGGGGAAGATTGATGGTTCGCAAGCTTGCACTCGGCTTGGCGATGGCCTCCACGGCCTTGGCCTCGCCCGCATTGGCGAAAGATGATAGCTTTTATGTCGGCGTAGAAGGCGGCGTATTGCTCGTTGAAGACCAGGAATTCGAGATCAACGACACCACTGCTGGTGGCGGCGATTTTGATCGTGGTTACGACGTAGGCGGCGTAGTCGGTTACGACTTCGGCAGTTTCCGTTTGGAAGCTGAAGCAGCTTACAAGGATGCGAGCCTCGACGCTCTGTCCGGCAACCCGAACGGCATTCCTGCTCGCTTCGGTCTGTCACGCAACATTCCTGCTGAATTCGCTGTTGGTACCTTTAACGGTATCGGCGACGTAAACGTTCTCAGCTTCATGCTGAACGGCATGTTTGACTTCGGCGACGATGATGGCCTGCAAGGCTATGTCGGCGGCGGTGTCGGTGTTGCACGCGTTGACGCGGACTACACTGTTGAAACTGGCCCAACGATCGTTCGTCCTTCGGGCTTCGTTGATGACAGCGACGATGGCTTTGCTTTCCAGATCCTTGCTGGTCTGCGTGAAGAAGTTGCCAACAACCTCGATCTGGGCCTGAAGTATCGTTACTTCAAAACGCCAGACGTGAACTTCACTGACTCGCTGGGTCGTGACGTTGACACAGACTTCACTTCGCACTCTCTGCTGCTGGGTCTGTACTACAACTTTGGTGAGGACGCACCACCACCGCCTCCTCCGCCACCACCACCACCACCACCACCACCACCACCACCACCGCCACCTCCGCCACCACCACCGGTGCCTCAGGTGCAGTGTAATGTTGGTCCGTACATCGTGTTCTTTGACTGGGATCAGTCTGTGATCACGCCTGACGCGGCTGGTATCTTGGATTCGGCTGTTTCGAACTATCG
>CAKZSF010000223.1 GCA_937920575.1 uncultured Sphingomonadaceae bacterium
TGCCCAACCACAACCCGTTTATGATCGCTGAGCAATTCGGCACGTTGGATGCGCTGTTCCCCGGGCGGATCGACCTGGGGCTGGGCAGAGCGCCGGGCGCCGATCAACGGATCGCAACCGCGTTTCGTAAGAACCTCGCGGCGGCGGCCGAGTATTTTCCCAATGATGTGGTGGAGCTGCGCGCGCTGCTGACTGGCGACGTCGATCTGCCGCTCAAAGCCACACCGGGCTTTGGTGCCAAGCCAGAATTGTGGATGCTCGGCTCCAGCCTGTTCGGTGCGCAATTGGCGGCGCAGCTGGGCATGCCCTATGCCTTTGCGAGCCATTTCGCGCCCGACCATTTGGATGAGGCGTTGGACGTGTATCGCCGCAATTTTCAGCCTAGCGAGGCGTTGGACGCACCGCGTGTCATGGCGGCGATGACCGTGATTTGCGCAGAAATCGATGAGGAGGCGCAATATCTCGCTTCGTCATTGGAGCAGAGCTTTGTTCGGTTGCGCACCGGCGAACCCGGCAAGCTGCCGCCTCCGATCAAGGATTATCGCGCGGCACTGCCCGCGCCTTTGCAAGCGATGCTGGAGCATTTGGGGCAAGCCCGCGCGGTTGGCTCTCCTGCAACGGTCCGCGCTAGCATTGAAGCGTTTGTTCAGCGCACGCAGGCGGACGAAATCGTCGTGGCAGGCGCGACTTATGATCCAGCGGTGCGGTTGCGGTCGCTCGCAATGACGCAAGACGCACTGCAAACCTCTGAGATTACTGCCTAGGGGTTACTTCATGGACGTCGGTAAAGAACCCTTCACGCCAATGCTTTACCCACTTGCTGTTCCCGAATGACAGGCGTAAGCTGGGAACAATAGTTCACGGGCGCGCAATAAATTAACAATGCGTCTGCTTCGCAGTGTGTCACTTCGCTGCCCCTTTCAGGGTGGCGCGAGAGAGAGGACAGCATGGCCAAGACTCCCCGCAAGGGTTCCAAGAACTCATCCGATTCTCCTACGAGCCGTACTGGTCCAAGCTGCGATCCAGCGCTGATCAAGCCGCTTGCTGCGCGGTTGAAGAAGGCGCAATTGCCTGGCCAGGATGCGCTGACAAAGAAGCAGATCGACAGCGCTGCGGCGTTCCTTCTGGGCACGGCGTGCAAGCGCAAAGGCAACGCGGCGGCAGTGTCGATTGAATCGGCGGTGGACGATCAACAGGGTCGGCGGACTCGCATCGCTCTGATTAACAATGACATGCCGTTTCTGGTCGACTCAGTGGCATCGCTGATTGCCGAACAAGGCCTCACGATCATCACCATGTTGCATCCCGTTGTCGCGGTGCGTCGCAGCGCGGACGGCCAGCTGACCGAACTGCCCGATGGCAACGCCGCGAATGGCGAAAGCCGTGAGTCGATGATTTATATTGAGACTGAGCGGGCCGATGCGAAGACGCGTCGGGCACTTTCCATTGGTCTGCGCGAAGTGCTGGGCGATGTGCATGCGGCGGTGTCCGACTGGCCGAAGATGCAGGCCGCGATGGCCGATGATGCCGGGCGCGTTTCTGACCCGGAAGGAGCGGCATTGTTGCGCTGGCTCAATGACGGGATGCTCACCCAGTTGGGCCATGTGACACATCATCGCGACGGTTCCGATCAGGGCCAAATGGGCATTTGCCGCAAGAGCGCGCGCGGGATTATGTCGCCAGTGTCATACGAGCGCGCCTTTGACTGGTTCGACACGCAAAAGGGCGGAAACACGGGCCGGGCACCGTTGGTGATCAAGGCCAATCGCGTCTCGAATGTGCACCGCCGCGTGCCGTTGGATCTGTTTATCATTCCCGTGATCGAGAGTGGCCGGGTAGAGGCATTGTCGATCCATGCGGGCGTGTGGACCAGCGCGGCTTTGGCGGCGCAATCCGAAAATGTACCGCGGATCCGCATGCATATCAGCGCGCTGATGGAGCAGCTCAATTTCGATCCCAAGGGTCACGCTGGCAAGGGCTTGATCCATGCTCTGACCGCATTGCCGCATGACCTGATTATGGGCTTTGTCGATGATGACACGGCACGCGTTGCGACCACGATGATGGCTTTGGTCGACCGGCCCAAACCGCGCCTGGCGCTGGTTGAATCGCCGCTGTCGCGCCACCTGATCGCCTTTGTTTGGCTGCCGCGCGACATGGTCGCAACGCAAACGCGCAAGCGGATTATGGCGCTGTTGGTGGAGGCATCGAACGGCCCGATCCTTGATTGGAGCATGTCTGTCGAAGGCGGCGTGCTGGCGACTTTGCGCTTTGTGCTGGATATTCGCGAAAACGCGACAGTGCCAGATGAAGCCGCGCTGGAAGCAGATTTGCAGGACATGCTGCGCGGCTGGGGCGAGGCGGTCGAGAACGCTCTTACCGAAAACGAGGATTCCGGCCGGGCGGCAGCTTTGGCGGGACGCTATGCCGAGGCATTCCCACAGGCCTATCGCGACCGCTATGGTGCGAACGAGGCGGCGACCGATATCCGGCGCTTGCGTGCGCTGCCCGCGGCCAACGCGCTGGGCCACTCGCGCGATGCAAGGCTCTATCGCCATGCCGATGACGAGCCGGGCAAGCTCCGCCTCAAAGTGTATCAGCAGCGCGGATCGCTGACCTTGTCGGACGCGGTACCTGCGCTGGAGAATTTCGGCTTTTCGGTCGATGCAGAAATTCCGACCCTGTTGGCCAAAGGCGAGCTAGGCGCGATTCACGATTTCCAGCTGTGCATACCTGCCGGTTCCACTGGTGATGAAATTCTCGACCGCGCGGAAGCGATTGAGCGGGCGATTGCCAATGTCCTCAACAACACAGCAGAGGATGACTGTTTCAATCGCTTGATCGTCAGCACCGGATTGGCCGCGATCGAAGCCAATCTGATGCGCGCGATTTATCGCTATTTGCGTCAGACCGGTACCAGCTTCACGATCTACACAGTGGTTGATGCCCTTGCGGCAGCGGCGCCAGTGACGCGCAGTTTGATCGCGCTGTTTAATGCGCGGCATAATCCCAAATTCAAAGGCGAACGCGCCGGTGCCGAGAAGGATGCCGAGCAGGCAATCCGCAATGGGTTGGCCAAGGTGGAGGCGATCAATGATGACCGTCTGTTGCGTAATTATCTGGACGTGCTTCGCGCAGTGTTGCGGACGAACTTCTTTGCTGCCTCTGGCGAAGAGGCGCTGGCGTTCAAGATCGAATCCGCCGCGGTTCCAATTCTGCCGAAGCCCGTGCCTTGGCGTGAAATCTTCGTCTATTCGCAGCGAGTTGAAGGCATTCACTTGCGCTCTGGCCCGGTCGCACGCGGCGGCCTGCGCTGGTCGGACCGGCGCGATGATTTCCGCACCGAAGTCCTTGGCCTGATGAAAGCGCAGCGCGTGAAAAACGCGGTGATTGTGCCGGCTGGCGCGAAAGGGGGTTTCTATCCCAAGCAGTTGCCTAATCCGGCAGATGATCGCGAAGGCTGGGCCGCAGAGGGCCAAGCAAGCTATGAAGTGTTTATCCGCGCGTTGCTGTCCGTCACCGACAATCTGGTCGAGGACAAAGTAAAGCACCCTTCTCACGTGGTGATTTGCGACGATGACGATCCTTATCTGGTCGTCGCCGCTGACAAGGGCACGGCGCGCTTCTCTGACGTTGCCAATGGCATTGCAGAGGACCACGGGTTCTGGCTTGACGACGCGTTCGCGAGCGGCGGATCGAACGGTTATGACCACAAGGCGATGGGCATCACCGCCAAGGGCGCGTGGGTTTCTGTGCAGCGCCACTTCCGCGAAATGGGCGTTGATGTGCA
>CAKZSF010000224.1 GCA_937920575.1 uncultured Sphingomonadaceae bacterium
TCGATCTTGGCTTGGGCCTCCTCGGGCGAAGGAATGCGCGCAGAGCCATACATCACCATCGTTGAGCCCACTCCGGCTTCATCCAGCAGCATTTCCGGCTTCAGCAGCTCCAGCTGAAAGCGAACAGGGCGCAATTCCTCACGCAGCAGAAAGTCGGTGTCGCGAAACGCCAGCTTATACGCAGGATGCTGCGTCTGCGGCGTCTCGTGCGGGCCGGCATCGGCAAAGCTTGCCTCTTGCTCGGCAGGGTAGAACTTACGGTCGGAAACGTGGCGATCATCTTTAGACATTGAGCGGGGATAGGGCGCAGGTGATCGGGCCGCAACCTTCATTCGCTCACAAACCGTCAGTTTAACGCTGGGATCAGGAGGCCGGGATCGAAAGCTAAGGATGATGCGCTCTTGCCGCATGGGCGCTGCACCGCTAGCATCGCCGTCAGGTGCTCGAACTGTCGGGCAAGAACAGAACAATTGGAAATACCATGGCGGAGACTCAACCGCCGGAGCAGCGCGGCAGACCTGCGCAAGACAAGAGGAAGCAGCCGGGGCAAAAGCGGCCAAAGAATTCGAGAAAAGGGCGCCAAGCCTCTCCATCCTCATCCTCCGGCACATCATCAGCGCAAAAGCCGAAAGCGAGCACGCATTGGCGTCGCCCGCCGCACAAGAATTTCCGTCAATCCTTCGCAGCGATTGATCTGGGCACCAACAATTGCCGCCTGCTGATTGCCCGGCCCAAGGATGACGAATTCGTCGTGATCGATGCATTCAGCCGCGTGGTCCGGCTGGGCGAGGACCTCGCCAAGACCGGGCGATTGAGCGATGCCGCGATGGATCGCGCAGTCAACGCGTTGAAAGTCTGCGCTGAAAAACTGCGCAAGCGCGGCGTGCATCTGGCGCGATCAGTGGCCACCGAAGCCTGTCGGCGCGCGCAAAATGGTGACCAGTTTATTGAGCGCGTGAAACGCGAGACGGGCATCGCGCTGGACATTATCTCGGCACAAGAAGAAGCACGACTGGCAGTGCTCGGGTGCCACATCCTGCTGGAGGATGGCATTGGCCCGGCGGTCATATTCGACATTGGTGGCGGCTCGACCGAGCTGGTGCTGATCGAGCCGGGTGGGCCAATTCCGCGCATCATCGATTGGCAGAGTGTGCCGTGGGGCGTTGTCTCGCTGACCGACACGGCTGGCCGCGATGAGACCACACGGGCGCAGCGCGAGGCGCGCTATGCCAAGATGCGCCAGATTGTGAGCGACAGCTTCGCCGATTTTGCCAAGCGCGTCGCGCCGCATATGAACGATGATCTGCGCTTGCTGGGCACAAGCGGTACCGTGACAACGCTGGCCAGCGTCCATCTGGGGCTGGAGCATTACAACCGCAGCGAAGTCGACGGACTGATCCTGCCGACCGAAGGCATGCGCGAGATCACGCAGCAACTTTCCTCCATGTCGTTCAAAGATCGATCGAACCTGCCCATCATCGGCGTAGACCGCGCCGAATTGGTGGTGGCAGGGTGCGCGATTCTGGAATCGATCCTCGACATTTGGCCAGCCCCGCGTCTGGGCATTGCCGACCGGGGCATTCGCGAGGGTATTTTGCGCAGTCTGATCCTGTCCGAACATGATGGCGATGAAGCGCGCGCAGCGCTGCAAGCTGCAAGAGACCATTTATGAGCCGCTCTGGCAAAGACGCTGACCGGCGCGTGCGCACGGCGAAGAAGCGCAGCGCATCATCCATTCGCTGGCTGGAACGGCAGCTCAACGACCCCTATGTGAAGCGGGCCAAAGCGGACGGCTATCGCAGCCGCGCGGCTTACAAATTGATCGAGCTGGACGAGCGTTTCGGCTTGCTCAAAGGCACGCGTGCCGTGGTCGATTTGGGCATCGCGCCGGGCGGCTGGGCGCAAGTTGTGCGCAAACAAGCCCCTCGCGCAAAGATTGCCGGGATCGACTTGCTGGAAACCGAGCCCATCGAAGGCGTCGAAATTCTGCAAATGGATTTTATGCATGACGCCGCCCCCGATGCTTTGACAGAGGCGCTGGACGGCGCGACGCCTGACCTGGTGCTATCAGATATGGCCGCCAACACGGTGGGCCACAAACAGACCGATCATCTGCGCACCATGGCGCTGGTCGAGGCTGCCGCGTGGTTTGCCACCGAAGTGCTGGAAGAAGGCGGCGCGTTTGTGGCCAAGGTTCTGGCCGGCGGCACGGATACCGATCTGCTCAACCTGCTGAAAAAGCACTTCAAGACCGTCAAACACGCCAAACCCCCGGCGAGCCGCAAGGGCTCATCCGAGTGGTATGTCGTCGCTCAAGGTTTCAAAGGACGCGCATAGTCGCCCAACGACAGAAACGCGTTTTACGCGCCGCCTTCGTTGATTTCAGCTGCGGCGTCCTGCTCGGCTGCTGCTTCTGCTTCAACGTCGGTCTCGGCAGTTTCTTCCGCTTCTTCCGTCGCTTCGCTTTCGCCATCATCACCAGCGGCGCCATCATCACCAGCGGCAACGTCGGCAACGAATTCTGGAACCGGCAGGCTGGAGCCTTGCTCGTTCATATACAGCATCACAGCGGCGCGATCCTCAACCGATGAAAGACCGGCGAAGCTCATCTTGGTGCCATTGGCAAAGGCTGCGGGTTTCTTGAGCCATGCGCTCATCGTTTCCCAATCCCAATTGCCGCCCTTCTCAGCCAAAGCTGAGCTGTAGGCAAAGCCCGGTACACCTTTACCGACAGGCTTGCCCATAATGCCATACAGGTTCGGGCCAATGCCGTTGGCACCGCCTGAATTGACCGTGTGGCATGCGGCGCATTTGGCGAAGACTTTCTCGCCTTTGGATGGCTCCATGCCTTCCATGTTGAGCGCCTCAGCAATTGTCATTTCCGCCGGGCCAGCGCCGCCTTCTGCTTCGACATTGGCAGGCATATATCCAACCACGCGTTCTTCATCGCCGTGGTGCTCGCCCACTTCGTGATAAACAAAGCTGGAAAGGAACCGCAGGCCCATCACTACGATGCCAGCAAACAGAACCCAGCCGAAAATGGTATTTGTACGATCATCCATGGAATTAGCGCTTTCGCCACAATTGCGTCTTGTTTCGAGGGTCGCTCTAATCAGGCGGATGCGCCAAGGCAAGACCGTAATGCTTGCGCGCAGCCAAGTGCGTGTTTAGGCGGCATTCCTTGTGAGCAATGCTTTTCCTCTTCCGGCCCAAAAGATGGTCGAATCGATGCGCAGCGCGGCAAGCGCCGAGCCTGCGCGCGCGATTGCGTTTCAAGGTGCGCCCGGCGCCAATTCGCACCGCGCCGCCCAAGAGTACGCGCCTGACTGCTTGCCCTTGCCTTGCCACAGCTTCGCTGACGCGATTGATGCCGTGAAAGACGGGCATGCGGGTTGTGCGATGATCCCGATTGAGAATTCACAAGCAGGCCGCGTGGCGGACATCCATTTTCTGCTACCGGAAAGCGGTTTGTCGATTGTGGGTGAGTACTTCCTTCCGATCCAGCATGCGTTGATGGCAGTGCCGGGTGCGAAAGGCCCCTTCAACAGCGCCTACAGCCATCCGCACGCCCTTGCGCAGAGCCGCGTGTTTTTGCGTGAGCGTGGCATGGCACCAATCGGCTTTGCCGATACGGCAGGCGCGGCAGCCCATGTGGCGGAAACAGGCGACGCGTCGATTGCATCGATCTCGCCAGCGATGGCCGCTGATCTATACGGACTCGATATCGTTGAGCACAATGTAGAGGACGCGGCTGACAATATGACGCGTTTTGTGGTGCTGGCACCCGAGCCGCTGCCCGCCGATAGCCTGAATGGGCAAACGCCTGTCACCACCTTCATTTTCGAAGTGAAGAACATCCCCGCCGCGCTGTACAAGGCGATGGGCGGCTTTGCGACCAATGGCGTCAACATGACGAAGCTCGAAAGCTATCAAAAGGGCGCAAGTTTTTCGGCCACGATGTTCTATGCCGATATTATGGGCGCACCAGGCGATCCGGCAGTTGATCGCGCAATGGAAGAACTCGCCTTCCACAGCAAAGACGTACGCATTCTCGGCACTTACGCGCAATCACGACCCAGAGGATAAGTTCTGGCCGGTTGCCGATAGTATTGCTTGAATGCATTGTCTGACCATGCCACGACTTACCTCGTGACCACGGCACCTGCGAATTCTGAGACGGGCTCTGAACCGACCGCGCGCGAGGCGTGGCAGACCATTCGCGACAATGGCGATATCCAATACGCGCCGGTTGAAATCCCACCACCCGATCCGCCGCCGGAATGGGCGGTGTGGCTCAATGAGATGCTCAGCCGCTTTTTCAGCTTTCTCGGCGACTTGCTGTCACCTGTGGCGCAATTGTTCGGGGGCAGTTGGTACATCGTGAAATGGGTGCTGCTGGCGTTGGCAATCACGGGGTTGCTGTATCTCGTCTGGCGATTGGTGGAACCGATGCTGGGGATCGAGCGCAAGCCAACCGAGACCGCGCCAGAGGAATGGGTGCCCGATCAGGCGCAAGCGGTGGCTTTGCTGGAAGAGGCCGACGCGCTTGCGGCGGCAGGCAAGTATGACGAGGCAACGCATTTGCTGCTCCAGCGCAGTGTGCATCAGATCGCAACCGCGCGGCCCGACTGGCTGGAACCAAGCAGCACCGCGCGCGAAATCGCGCTAATACCGGCGCTGTCAGACACAGCCCGCGGGGCGTTCTCCACCATCGCCACACGCGTTGAACGCAGCCTGTTTGCGCTGCGCCCCTTGTCGGCGGAGGATTGGACCACCGCGCGAGAGGCCTATAGCAGTTTTGCGATCACTGATCTTACTCTCAGCAATGCGGGGGTGGCATGAGCGAACGCCCCAGCTCTCCGTTTGACGCACGCATCGTGCTGCTGTTGCTGGCGATTGGCGCGGCGTTGTTCATCGGCTTGCTCTATATCCTCGGTACCGGCGAACCGAACCGCGAGAAAAACGATGGCGGCGCGCATGCCTACAGCAAGGGGATGACCGGCTATACCGCCTATGCCGAATTGCTGGAATCGCAGGGGCATGAGGTCAACATCGTGCAAGGCGAGGCTGATCTGAATGACGAAATCCTGCTCATTCTAACGCCTCCTATGGGTGAGGATGCGGACACCATTGCGCGAATTGTCGATGAACGCCGCTATATCGGCCCCACGATCATCATTCTGCCCAAATGGTCGGCAGGCCCCATTCCTGAAGAGGCCGGGTTGGACGCGATCAAGCCGGGCTGGGTCAATGTATGGGGCTCTAACTCGCCGGCTTGGCTGACTGAAATCGAAGGGCTGGACGAGCCCGAACTGACGATCGATGGCAAGTCCGGCAGCTGGGTCGGCCTGGGCCATTCGGGCAAATTGCCAGTGACCGAAGAAGCCAACGACAAGAGCGTAAACACCGTTCAGTGGATCAAGGACGACACGCTCGCCAGCATAGTCCGCGATGGCAAAGGGCGGATGCTCGCTGGCTTTATCAACGACGATTATTTCGAAGTGCTCGCCGACATGAGCGGCAACGCGACGGTCAATGGCCCCACCAGCGGGGACACGCCAGAAGACTACACCGGCGATGACAAATGGCCGGTTGTGATCGTGGCGGAACCCGATCTGCTCAACAATTTCGGGATGGCCGAATTTGCCACAGCGCAACAATCGCTCAGCTTGGTCGAGGCGACGCTGGACGGATATGACTTCCCGATTGCCTTTGATGTGACGTTGAACGGGCTCGGCGGTACGCAGAACTTGCTCACACTAGCCTTCACCCCGCCATTCCTTGCCGCAACCCTGTGCCTGATCATCGCCGCCCTGCTGGTGGCGTGGCGCGCGTTCCTGCGCTTTGGCCCGGCATTGGCCGAGGGTCGCCAGATAGCTTTCGGCAAGGAGCAGCTGGTGACGAACAGCGCGGGCCTTATCAACCGGGCCAAGCGCACGCATTTGCTGGCCGATCCTTATGTTGCGTTGATGCGGCGTCGGATTGTCAAGGGGCTCGGTCTGCGCCAGCGAAGCGATGCCGTATCCCTCGATGAGGCGATCGACCGCGCGATGGCTGCTCGCCTGCCGTCAGAACCGCCCTTCACCCATTCGGCCCAAGCGCTGCGCGCAGCATCCGGCCCCCAAGAGATTTTGCGTAAAGCCAGCGCTCTCAAAACCCTTGAAAGGACATTGACCGAGCCATGAGTATGAGTTTGACCGAGGTGCGCGAGATTGCGGGCGCCATCAGAGGCGAAGTGGCCAAGGCGATTGTCGGCCAGTCCGACATGATCGACCATTTGCTGATCGCGGCATTGGCGCAGGGACATGTCTTGTTGGAGGGGCCACCAGGAACCGCCAAGACATTCATGGCGCAATGCTTCTCGCATGCGGTGGGGCTGGATTATGGCCGGATCCAGTTCACGCCCGATCTGCTGCCGGGGGACATTATCGGGTCGAACCTGTTCAATTTCCAAACCAGTCAATTCACGCTCACAAGAGGCCCGATCTTCACCGAGCTGTTGCTGGCTGACGAGATCAACCGCACTCCGCCCAAAACGCAGGCCGCCTTGCTGGAGGCAATGCAAGAGCGACGCGTGACACTGGACGGCGAGACACACGCCTTGCCTGACCAGTTTCTGGTGGTTGCAACGCAAAACCCGATTGAAAGCCAAGGCGTCTATCCGCTGCCTGAGGCACAGCTCGACCGTTTCCTGTTCAAATTGCTGGTGCCCTATCCCAGCGCTAAAGAGGAAGCCGCGATTGTCGCCCGCTTTGGCGAACGGTCTGGCCCGCAATCGCCCGCCGATTTCGGCATTGCGAAGGTTGCCGATGCGAAGAAGCTGGGCGCGGCGGCGGATGCCGTCAAAGCGGTCACGCTGGCGCAAGAGATCACCGACTACATCGTGCGATTGGTGCGCGCGACCCGCGAAACGCCTGACCTGTCGACCGGCGCGTCCCCGCGTTCGGCTGTGCTGCTAGCCAATGCTGGCCGCGCCAAAGCGGCGCTGGACGGGCGGGATTATGCTGTGCCGGACGATATCAAACAGCTCGCAACGGCTGTGCTGCGCCACCGCGTCACGCTGTCGCCTGCGGCCGAAATCGAAGGGCGCGAAATCGAGCATCTGATCGGCGCAATGGTCGAGCAGACAGAGGCGCCCCGCTAAGGCGCGCTTGGATCCATGAAACGCCTCCCCTTCGTCCCATCCTCGCGCGCGGTGATCATCGCAGGCGTGCTGGCGCCGATCGCGCTGGTGGTTGGGGCGATCGCGCCAGCTGCATGGTATTTTGTACCCGTGGCTTTGGTTGTGATGCTGGTGCTGCTGGTGATCGACGCGCTGTTGGCTGGCCCGGTTGTCGACGTCCGCGTCACCTTCCCGCATATGGCCGAAGTGGGCGAGGATACATCGGTGCTAGTGCTCGCCGATTTTGGCCGCGGGGCACGGATCAGTGAGCCGCATGTTGTGCTCTCCTTCGATCCCAAACTCGGCACAGGGGGCCGCGCGGAACAGCCACTCGCCTTGCAACCGGATGAAAGCTGGCAGGGAACAATCGCGCTCAAACCCGACCGGCGCGGCTCCGCGCCGATTGAGCGGTTGTGGTTGCGCTGGGCTGGCCCGCTGGGGCTGGGCCACCGCCAGGAAGAGCGTGTGCTGGATGCCAGCGTTGCGATCCGCCCCTCGCTCAGCCCTGTGCGATCCCCGCAATTGCAGGCGTTCTTCCGCGATGCGCAATTTGGCATGGTCGCGCGCCGCATTCGCGGGGCAGGCACGCAGTTTGAGGCGATGACTGAATATGAGCCGGGCATGGACCGCCGCCGGATCGACTGGAAGAGCTCAGCCCGGCATTTCCGGTTGCAGGCGCGCGAATATGAAAGCGAGCGCGACAACCAGATCGTGTTCGCGTTCGATTGCGGGCAGACAATGTGCGAGCCGGTTGACGGGATCGCAAGGCTCGACCGCGCGGTCACGGCTGCGCTGACGGCAAGCTATATCGCGCTGAAGGGCGGCGACCGGATCGGCCTGTTCGGCTTTGCCGCGAAACCGATGGTATCAACCCCGTTTGTCAACGACACGCGCGCGTTCCACCGCCTCCAACGGGATGCGGCGCAGCTCGATTACCGCAGCGAGGAACCCAATTTCACGCTCGCGCTTGCAACGCTGTCCGCGCGGCTCAAA
>CAKZSF010000225.1 GCA_937920575.1 uncultured Sphingomonadaceae bacterium
GGCGTTTTCGCGCTCCAGCAAACCCAGACCGCCCATCGTGCTTGAGCCCGTCACGCGGACATTGGGAATCGCCTCGCGCAGCGCCTTCGCAACTCGCTCCTCAGGCTCTCTGTTCAGCGGAGAGAACGCAGCCGAAATTGCAACGTTACGCACATCGGATCGCGCGATTTGCGCCACGATATTGCCCAGAGCATCCTCGTCGAAAGCAGCCAATTCACGGCCATCATACAGCGTTCCACCGGGCAGCATGAATTCCATGCCGCCAACTGCCGAGGCGATATCATCTGGCCAATCGCTAAAAGGCGGCAAACCCTTGCCTGAAGGCAATCCGATGCGGATCGCAGCAACCGGCGACAGCTCGCGCCGCTCGACCACAGCGTTGGTGAACTGTGTCGTGCCGATCATCACGCATTCGATGTCAGCGGCCGCCACATCGCCCTGTTCCAGAATAGTGTCGAACGCGCTCGCAATACCAGTGGCCACGTCAGCGCTGGTCTGCGCCTTTGTGGCGGCGAGCAAAGTGTCGCCATTCAGCAAGGCCGCATCCGTGTGCGTGCCACCTACATCTATCCCGATGCGCAGCATTCAGGTTTCCTGTGTCTGTACGGTTTGGTTCGCGTCCAAATTGCGCTTGATCTTTGTTAGCAAGAGATAGGCTATGCCGGTAATTGCTGCTGCTTCCAGCGCAGGAAAGCCGCTGGGAGATGACAGCCAGCTTTGGATTTCTGCAATCGCAAAGCCTGCACCCATCAGCCAAGCGCCGAATGCAGGTAAGTTGATTGCTGGACCATGCCCCAAATTCTCCAAGGCAAAGCGCTCTTTGCGAACAATCAGATAATCGGCCAGCAACACCCCTGCGACCGGAACGAACACGGCCGACAGATAGATCAGAAAGGTGACGAAACTATCGAGAATATTCATCAAGGCGAACACCACCCCAAGCGCGCCCAAAGCAACTGTCAGCACCGTGCGATTGAGAGCCGGGAATGTCGCCTTCACGCTCAAAACAGTGCTGTAGAGATTGAGTGAGTTCAGTGCCCAACTGCTTGCAATAACGATAATCACCGCGCCCAGACCGAGCCCCAAATCAATCAAAATCTCGAGAAATTCCGAGTTTGGCGCAAGTGATCCGGCAAGCCCCGCCGCTCCCATTACGAACAACTGGATGGGAACATAGGCGACGAAGGCCGTTCCCACTGCGCCGCCGGTCGTGCGCGCGAACCGTGTGATGTCCGGCAGGATAATTGCGCCAACGATAATCGCACCAACGATAGCCGACACGCCGCCACCAATAGTCAAAGTGGCTTCGACCGGTGTGGCCATGATCGGACCAAAGCTCTTCTCGCCCAACGTGCTGGCAATCAACCATAGCGTGACGAATGCGAGCACTGGCACCAGCAGCGTCGAAAGCCAGTTAATCGCGCGAAACCCTACCAGGGTCGTTACGGTCATGCACAGCCCGGCAAGGCTCGCCATAGCCAGTTCTGGCAATTGGATGCCAAACAGCTCCTGCGCGAGGCGTTCCATCGCTTGCGTGAACAGATTGATGTTCAACCCAAACCAACCGAGAAGCGATATGGCGAATGCGATATTGACGATGCCCGCTCCGGTATCGCCAAAGGATAAGCGTATGAGCAGATACGAACTCAGCCGGGTCCGCGCGCCAATCATCCCGATTACACCACCGATCGCAAAGATGATCAGCGATCCCAGCAGCAACGCCCAGAACGCATCCCATGGCGGCATTGCGAGTGAAACCTCCAGTCCGGTCAAGAATGTCGGGAGGGAGAACCCGACCATGCCCGCAACTGCGGCAATCCGCGGCCAAGGCACCAGCTGATGCTCGCCAATGGCGGCTTCTTCAAACTCGTTGCTGTCAAACATGTCGCGCGCCCCTCAGTCCCTGTTTTGATCCTTGTGCCGCGCTACTTATCGTTGGAGCCATCCTTATAAACGACGCCATCCTTCATCACGAAATCGACATTTTCGAGCAATGAAAGCTCATTCAGCGGATTGCCCTCTACCGCGATAATGTCTGCCGCGGCGCCGACTTTGATAACACCGAATTTGCCAGACTGACCAAGCGCATCCGCTGAATTGAGCGTCGCGGCGCGTAAGGCCTCGATTGGCGTCATGCCAAACCGAGCCATGCGCGAGAGCTGTCGCGCATTGTCCCCATGCGGATAGACGCCCGCATCTGTGCCAAAGATCATTTTTACACCGGCCTCATGCGCCTTGCGGAAATTGTCTCTTTGAGTCTGTCCGACAAGACGTTCCTTCTCAAGGCTTTCGGGCAAGATTCCGGCAGCTTCTCCCTCACCCAGAATGTATTCGGTGACGTACACATCCATGGAGAGATATGCGCCGTTCTTGCGCGCCAGCTCGATCCCTTCGTCGTCAATGAAACTGGCATGCTCAATCGTGTCGACGCCTGCTTTCAACGCGTTGACGATGCCTTCCGCGCCATGCGCGTGGCTTGCGACTTTCAATCCGTGCGATTGTGCTTCTTCGGTCAGCGCCCGCAATTCCTCGACCGTGTATTGCGGCGCGCCGACTTTGGTGCCTTTCGACAACACACCCCCGGTTGAGCAAGTCTTGATCAGATCGACGCCAAATTTGCGGTTGTGGCGCACTTTGGCGCGCGCCGCCCATGGGCCATCAGCAACGCCATCGCCCACAGCCTCGTATTGCGGCGGCAGCAAATTGTTGTCGCTGCAATGGCCACCCGTGATGCCAATCGGCGGGCCTGATACAAACATCCGAGGCCCTTTGATGTCTCCCTCGGCAATGGCATCGCGCAAGGCCACATCAGAGAAGCTGGGCGCACCAACATTACGCACTGTGGTGAAGCCCGCCATCAGCGTCTTCTCAGCATTCACAACGCCGGTGATGGTCGCGCGCACGTCAGAGACTGCCAATCTGCGATAGCCATGGACATCGCTGTCGCTGGTCAAATGCACATGCATATCGATCAGGCCGGGCAGGATGGTCATCTCACCCAGATCGATCAGCCTATCAGGGGGTGTGGCAGAAGCAACCGAACCAGAGCCAACCGCAGTGATCACACCATCCACAATCGTGACCACTGGATCGTCAATCACGCGCCCGCTTTCTACCTCGATCATCGATCCGGCGCGAAGCTCGATAGTTTCAGCATTGGCCGTGGCAGCAAAGCAAATCGCGATCGCTCCAGCGATTGTTGGCAAAAGACGCAAAGTAATTCTCCTAGAGCGCGCAAAGTAGCTGGGCCTTTTCGGCGTCGCAATAGCGCGGTTCAAATCATCGCCTTCCCCAGCGCGCAAACGCATCGGCGCGTACCGCCCCCTGATCCGATCAGATCGTTTCTGCGGGTCGGTACTGATCGGTCTGAGCCAGGCGCTATTTATCGCCGATGAGGACGAAGGGGGCCCAAGCTGCGGGGTGTGCGTAGAGTGGGTTGTCGGTGTCGTTGCGGACCAGTTGGACAGCGCGGGCGAAGGATTGTGCGCGAGACAGCTTGGTCAGATCGGT
>CAKZSF010000226.1 GCA_937920575.1 uncultured Sphingomonadaceae bacterium
GTTTGACAATGAAGCATCCAACCGCTTCACCGTGATTGAAGTGAGCGCGCGCGACCGGCCTGCTCTGCTCAACCGGTTGGCGCATGCCCTGTATGAGGCTCAGCTGGTGGTGAACTCAGCGCATATCACGCATTATGGCGAAACAGCCGCCGATACGTTCTACGTTACCGATTTGCTGGGTATGAAAGTGGAAAATGCGGAGCGACTTGCCGCGATAGAAGAGGCTCTGCTGGAGGCAGCGAGCGACAAACGCCAGCGCGAGGTCGAGGCGGCTTAGATCGCGCTCAGCCCTTGGGCGTCACCAGCAGCAGCGCGATTGCGCGATCATCCATCGCGACGAAGGCCCATTCCACCGCTGCACCGGCAATCGGGTTCCACAATCCGGCGAAGTGGTTGCTCAGAACAGTGCGATGGACGGGATCGAAGCAGGCGAGCAGCTCTTCCGCACAGCTGGTCGCGGCATCGTCGCCGAGCCAGATTTGCTGGGGCAGCGCCACATTGCGAGCCAGCGCTTTGCTGATCACTTGCAATGCGGCACGTTCGCCATCCGCGTCGGGTGCCGCATCCAGCATTTCCCAATTAAAGCCAATTGGCTTGAAGCCATGTCCGTTGATAAACTCGTCTGCGATTGTGTGCGGCGCGCGATAATCTTCGTTGAGGGTTGCGCAATGGAACACGGCGTTTGCGTGTTGTTCGATAACCGCGCGCCAAGTTTCGATAAAGCTTTCTAGCGATTGCAGCTGTGCGCCAGCGCCGCTCACCCGCGCGCTCCGAATAGCGCGCTGCCCACCCGCACATGCGTGGCCCCGAGCATAATCGCGGTTTCAAAGTCGCCGCTCATTCCCATACTTAGGCCCATGCTGAGTTGATCAAAACCGTTGTCATCGGCCAGCTTGCCCAGCAGCGCGAAAAACGGTGCGGGCTCGATCCCCGATGGCGGCACGCACATCAGCCCGGCGAGCGGGATGTCGGCGGCGCGCGCGGTTTCGAGCAGCGCAGGCAAGTCGCCAACCGGGCACCCGCCCTTTTGCGGTTCTTCGCCGACATCAACTTGCACAAAACACGGCATGCGCTTGTCCGCCTTGTCCATCGCCTTGGCCAGAGCCTTTACCAGTGACGGGCGATCAAGCGAGTGGATGCAATCAAACAACTCCACCGCATCGCCTGCCTTGTTGGATTGCAGCTGCCCGACCATATGCAGTTCGATATCGGGATGAGCCTCTTTCAGCGCGGGCCATTTGTCAGCTGCTTCTTGCACACGGTTTTCGCCAAAAATGCGCTGGCCTTCCTCGATCAGCGGCGTGATCGCCTCTGGCCCGTGCGTTTTGCTGATCGCGATCAGCGACACCGCGCCCGCTTCGCGCCGGGCAATTTTGCACGCCTTCGCGATCCGCGCCTGAACCTCGGAAAGTGGGCTGTCGTCGTGAGCGTCTGGCATATCCATCGCCGCGCGCTATAGCGTGACCATGGTGAAAAACCAGCCATTCCCGCAGCTTTGGCTGCTCAGCGATGCACGCAATGATGCGGTGCTGGAAGATGCCTTGCGCAGTCTGCCGCGCGGCAGCGGGTTTGTGTTCCGGCATTACCATTTGCCACCCACAGAACGTTGGTCGCGGTTTCGCGCGCTGGCGCGGCTGGCGAGATCGCTGGAGCATGTCGTCATATTGTCCGACAGTGCGCAAACCGCACGTGAATGGCGGGCCGACGGGGTCTATGGCACGCCGAAAAGCCTGCGACCCGCAGCGGGCCTCTTCCGCATCGCCACTGCGCATAATCTGGCGGAGATCGGTCAAGCGCACCGCGCTAAAGCCGATGCGATTATGCTCTCGCCTGCCTTCGCGACGCGATCCCATCCAGGCGCGGCGAGCCTGGGGCCGCTAAGATTCCGTATGCTGGCGCGACATACGCAAGCACCGGTGATTGCGCTTGGCGGTATAACGGAGGCAACGGCAAATCGCCTCAAGTGGCCGAATTGGGCCGCAATTGACGGATTGAGTTGAATGGTTTGTTTTGGCTTCAAGCGCCAGCGCTCATGTCCATTCGCTTGGCTGTCCTCGCGCCTTGCGGCGCTGCGGGCGGGCGGTCGCCCTTGCGAAGCCTGGTGGCTTCGATCGTCGGAGTAAACCGTAGACTTGTTCGCGTCGCGTCCAGCGACGCCAGCGCGCGACTGCGCGCCGTCCCTTAGGACGAAAGCCTAAGGGGCCGGGGAGCGAAGCTGACGCGGCGAAGCCAAGACACCGCCCGCCGGCGTCTGAGGCCATAAAAGGCACACCAATTCTTGACGCGGAGTCGCATCGGATTCATTGTGAGTTCTCCTAGGAGAATATCGCATGCCTTCACCTGCCTTGGCTCGCGGGCCGCAACTTGACTGGAAAGTGACGTTCAGGCGCTCGCTGCGCCGTGCGTTGCAACTGATTGGCGCGGTTGGCCTGGGGTTGGCCATGTTGTTTCTAGCGGTGGCGCTGGCCAGTTTCACACAGACAGACGCGTCTGTCTCGACGGCCGCGAGTGGCAACGACATTCAGAACTGGATGGGCGCGCCGGGCGCATGGGCGGCCGAGCGCGTGCTGTTCCTGTTCGGTATTCCATCGATCCTGCTGTTGCCGCTGCTGTTCGCTTTTGCGCGCAAACTGTGGCTGGATGCCAGCGATGAGGATGGAATTACAGAGCGGGTGTGGTGGCGCACTGTGCTGCTGCTGGCGCTCGCGATGGTGCTGTTCGCAACCGTTTTGTCGCTGGTGTTTGACGGACCCGGTTGGGCGCTACCAGCCAGTATGGGCGGGATCACCGGGTTGTTGGGTGCCAAATCCGTAACAGGACTGGCCTCGCTTCTGCCGGACGGGTTGAATTTCGTCGCGATTTTGGGGCTCGGCATTCTCAGCCTTGTCGGGGGCATAGCGCTCGCCACGCGCGTGTTTGCCGTCGATTGGGTCAATCTGCTCCGCATCCCTGAGATTATGAAACGCGCGCCGGTAATTGAGGGCGCGAAGGATACATTGGTCAAGCCGCGCCGCGCGAAGAAGGCAAAAGACGAGCCGGAAGAAGAGGTCACGCTCACCAAATCTGACCGCCGCCCACCTGAAATTACTGATCCGACTGCGGCGCCGAAGAAAGCGAGCCCGACTAAGGCCAAACAGAAGGACATGTTCGCTGAGTATGATCTGCCGAGCATGGATCTGCTGGCCGAGCCGCCTGCGGACAACGCTCCGAAGCTCGACAAACTGGCTCTGGAGCGTAACGCACGCTTGCTCGAAAACGTGCTCGATGATTTCAATGTGAAGGGCGAGATTACTGCTGTCCGTACCGGCCCAGTTGTGACGATGTACGAGCTGGAACCCGCGCCGGGTGTGAAGGCAAGCCGCGTGATGGGGCTGTCGGAAGATATTGCGCGCAATATGAGCTCGATCAGCGCGCGTGTTTCGGCGATACCGGGCAAAACCGTGATGGGCATCGAACTGCCCAACAAAGACCGCCAGATGGTGGCCTTGAAAGAGCTGGTCGCGTGCGAAGCCTTTGCAGACGCGAAAGGCAATTTGCCGATCATTCTAGGCAAGGATATCGCGGGCGAACCGATTGTCGCCGATCTTGCGGGCATGCCGCATCTGTTGGTCGCGGGTACCACCGGTTCGGGTAAGTCGGTGGGCCTGAACTGTATTCTGGTGTCGCTGCTGTATCGTTTCAGCCCCGAGGATCTGCGGATGATTCTGATTGATCCCAAGGTTCTCGAGCTGAAAAGCTATGACGACATTCCGCACCTGCTCTCCCCCGTTGTTACGGAGCCGCACAAGTCCGTCCGGGCGCTCAAATGGGCGGTTGAAGAGATGGAAAAACGCTATCGCATGATGAGCAGCATCGGCGCGCGCAACATTAACGGCTTTAACGAGCGGATCAAAGCCGCAATTGCCAAGGGCAAACCACTGGGCCGCCGCGTCCAAACCGGCTTCGATCCTGAAACAGGCGAAGAGATTTTCGAGGAAGAGCAACTCGACTACGAAGTGCTGCCGCAAATCGTCATCATCGTGGATGAGCTGGCTGATTTGATGATCACCGTCGGCAAGGAAATTGAAGTTCTTATTCAACGCCTTAGTCAGAAATCACGGGCTGCTGGTATTCACCTGATTATGGCCACACAGCGCCCCTCGGTGGATGTGATCACCGGTGTGATCAAGGCCAATATGCCGACCCGGATCAGTTTCCACGTCACCAGCCGGATCGACAGCCGCACAATTCTGGGCGAGCAAGGCTCTGAACAGCTGCTTGGCAAGGGCGATATGCTCTTCAAGCCGAGTTCTGGCCCGCTCACCCGCGTCCACGGGCCGTTCGTGTCGGACGAAGAGGTTGAGGAAATCGCCAATCACTGGCGCGGGCAAGGCTCACCGGAATATATCGACGCTGTGACCGAAGAGCCCGAAGATGGCGGCGGTCTGGCGTTTGAAGATGATCTGACCGCGAGCGACAATCCGCAAGAGCGCAAATATCGCCAAGCGTGCCAGATCGTGATCGAAAACCAGAAGGCCAGCGGGTCGTGGCTGCAGCGCCAAATGGGCGTGGGCTACAACACGGCGGCGAAGTGGATTGAGCGGATGGAAGAGGAAGGGCTGGTCGGCCCCGCCAACCATGTCGGAAAACGCGAAATCTACCGCGATCAGGACGGCAACCCACTTTAATTTCGATTGATTTTTTGTGCGAATTGGTTGGCGCGAGCGGAAGCGCGCCGCACGGGCAACCTATGGTAAACAAACAAACTTCTTGGCGACGCGTCGCCAGGTGGGCAAACGCGCTTTTCCATGTGGCTTCATGGCTAACAGACAGGGTTAGTATTTTGTAAACACCCCCTGCGTAGAACCCCTCATATGACCGGGGAAACTTCTTTAACGCGCACGCGACGCGCGTCACGCGCATGCGCGAGCCTTCTGGCGGCTGGACTGGCAATCCTGCTGGGCACACCGGCGGTTGCGCAGGATGATGGTTGGGTGCTCGATCCCACAGCGCGGGTCGAAATCGGCGCGGTTAGTGCCCAGAGCGCGACACGCGACGAGCAAATCATTGTCGATGGCGATGCTTTCACGTTCCGCGGCCAGATTGGGCTCAATCTGGAAAATGACCGTACCCGTTTGAGGCTGGAAGCTGACCGGATCGAAGTGGTTCGGCCGGGGGAAGGGCGCCGCGAAAGCAACCGCGACCGACTGACCGCTCAATTGGATCAAGACATTGGCAAGGATTGGGAAATCCAGCTGCGCGGTAGGGTCTATGACGATCTTGTCACCGCGGAATCATCCGATACCGACGAAACGCAAGCTTCGGTTCGCGTGACGTATCAGCCAAAACGCGCGCACCGGTTCCGGCTGCGCGGCACTTGGCGTGATCGCGAATATGACAATGGCTCTGCCGACGCCACAAAGGGCGATGGGCCGCGTCTTGATGCGGAATACCGCCACCGGATGGGTCGCTATCACTATTTCTCGCTCGGCGCGCGGACGGAATCGATCAAGTCAGACGATGCGGACCGTGGGTATTCGCGCCAGTCGGCAAGAGTGTCTTACACCAGGCCTTTGAACCGCAATCTGCGCGTTCGGCCTGCGCTCGAATTCATCAACACCGAATTTGACGGACGGCTAACGCCCGATGGAGCGCGCCGCAAAGATCAGTTGATCGTGCCCGAGGTGGAGCTGCTGTGGTGGCCCGACAAGTGGCGCGTAGAGGCGGAAGCCAAGTATATATTCTCAGACAGCAACCAACCCACACGCCAGCGTGAGGGCTATCGGCTGACCCTATCGGTAGGGTATGTTTTCTAGAATTCGCAACCGCTTCCGGCGGATGTGGGGTCGCGCCACACCGCAAGTACGGCGCCCGGTCTATATCGGGCTCGCGATGGGCTTTGCCTTGGCGACTTTGGTTGTCTTGGGTCTGTCCAACACCGAAAGCTTTTTCGCAATGCCTTCGGAGCTCGAAGGCATTGCAACCTCGCAAGCGATTTGGGGTCTGAAGCCTTCCAACCTGATGATGGTGCTGCCACTGGGTGCATTCCTGGTCGTGCTCGCGCGCAGCTTCATCGGTTTGAAGGCCTTTGGCCTGTTCACGCCGATGCTGATCGCGCTTGCGTTCCTCCAGATTGGTCCTGTGATGGGGCCAGTCGTGCTCATCTCGTCGATCCTCGTCGGGATGATCCTCGCGCCTAGCCTGCTGAAGCTGAGGATGACCCGTGTGGGTTTCCTTGGCGTGTTGATATCTTTGATCGTGCTGACGCTGGTGGCGCTGCAAATGATCCTCGATAGAGAGCTCCAAGTCGACGCATTCCCGGTCGTCGTCTGCGCTCTGGTCGTGGAAAGATGGTGGCGACAATGGGAAAAAGATGGTCCCCTTGAAGCTGCCCACATCGCCTTTAGCACGGTGATGATCGCGATTGTCATCCAGTTCGTGATGGTGTCGCATTTTGCATTGATGCTGATCGATGCATCCCCCCTGCTGATGCCGGCCGGTACCGCGGTCGCCATCGCAATTCTTGGTCGATACCGCGGGCTTCGCCTGTCGGAATTGCACCGCTTCGCACCCATTTGGCTAGAAAGGAGACGCCATGCCCGAAGGCAAGAATTGGCTGAGGAAACTCATACCAACGAGCCTGCGCCCGAAACCGAAGAACAAACAGCGAAGGAGCGCGGACCGCCTGGCGGAAAAGTTTGGGCTATCGGAAGTGTCGACGATATCGAATTCCCCCGAACACAACAGAAGAGCAACGGACAAACCCCAGACGAGTCGCAAATCGCGGCTCGTATCGGCGTATCTGAAGACCTCCTCGTCCGACAAGAAAGCTGGATCGTTCGCAAGGCCGAAGACGTGGAACCCGTACGAGAGGGGCGCCGTCCCGATCGAGGAGATCCTCGGGATTAACATGCGCAATTCGTTGATCGCGAAATACAATCCGCGATTGGCGATTGAGCGCGCGCGCGACAAGGTCGCCGCCAAGGTGGCGCTAGAGGCGGGCGGCATTTCCTGCACCGGCACCGTGGCGGTGATCGAAACGCATCAGGATTTGATGGCGTTCGACCCCTTGCGCGATATGCCGGATGATTGGGCGATCAAGCCTGCGCGCGGTTCGCAAGGCGACGGCATTTTGCTGGCCGTACGGCGTGAGGGGGACGATTGGTACAAGGGCTCTGGCGCAAAGCTGACGCGCGACGATGTGATGCACCACATCCAACGGATTATCGACGGGCAATATTCCGGCGATTCAGCGGCCGAGGACGCTGCGCTGATTGAACCG
>CAKZSF010000227.1 GCA_937920575.1 uncultured Sphingomonadaceae bacterium
CCTTGCGGAGAACGGATAATGCGTAAGACAGCTCAAATCGCTGTGGTGATTGCCACCGGAACCATGCTGGCCGGTTGTGGCGGAAGCGGAATCTTCAACCGCGACCGTCCCGATGAGTTCGCTGTGCAGCGGCAGGCTCCACTGGTGGTTCCGCCTGATTTTGAACTGACCCCGCCATCGCCCGGCGCCCCGCGTCCGGCAGAAGGCACCGCAGCGGATCAAGCGCTCGAAGCTCTGTTTGGCGGCCCAGCCCCGCGCAGCCGCGTGGAAACAAGCGCGCTTGACCGCGCTGGCCCAGCAGCACCTGGCATTCGGTCCTCTGTAGGTAGCGAACAGACCAACACCGTCGCCAAAGGCACGCTGACACGCGACATTATCGCCGCGCCAGAAGGTGACGGCGGTTCAGCTAGAGCTGCTGTTCCGGGGTGATCAGCAGCTTATCGATGCGGCGTCCGTCCATATCGATCACTTCAAAACGCCAGCCTTGCTCCTCGAACACTTCGCCTTCGAGCGGGAGCTTTTTAAGGATGTGCAGAACATAGCCCGCGGCGGTCGCAAATTCGCGTTGTTCGGGCAGTTCTATGCCCAGCCGGTCGGCCATAGCATCAGCTGGCAAAGAGCCTGACACCAGCACCGAACCATCCGCGCGCTCAGTGATCAGCGGCAGATCGCCCTCATCCATATGGCTCGCAAAGCCGCCGACAATCGCCTCGAGCAAGTCAGCCGGTGTGACGACGCCTTCGAAATGACCGTATTCGTCATGCACCATCGCCATGCCGACGCCCGAATCTTGCAGGCTGCGCATGACGTCGAGCGCATCGAGCTGATCGGGAACAATCGCGGGCTTGGCCATCATTTTGGTAAGCTTCGGCGTGCGGCCAGCCAGCAGGAAAGCGAGAATTTCGCGAACCTTCACGACGCCTAGAATAGTATCGGGCGAGCCGTCGGCGACCGGTAGAAGCGAATGCGGCGTTTCCTCAATCACGCGGCGCATTTCGGCCGCGTCGGCATCCTTATCGATCAAATCGACTTCGGTGCGCGGAGTCATCAATTCGCGCACGGGGCGTTCGGATAATTTGACCACGCCAGACAGGATCGCGCCGCTTTCTTCCTCGATCGCACCATCGCGCGTGGCCTCTGCGAAGATCATTTGCAGCTCCTGCGCGCTCAGCCCGCTTTCGCCCTTGCCCCGAATGCCCAGAATATGGACCAGCGCAGAGGAGCTTTTGTCGAGCAGCCACACAAACGGCGCAGCGACCTTGGCCATCAAGGCCATGGGCCGGGCCATCATCAGTGCAATCGGTTCGGCCGAGCGCAGTGCCAGCTGTTTGGGCACAAGCTCGCCCACCACCAGGCTGAGATACGTCGTGATGATGATCGCCACGGCAAAACCGGTTTCTTCCGGCAGGCCAATCGCCGCCATCCGTTCACCAATCGGCCCGCCCAGGCTTGCGCCTGAATAAGCACCCGCGACAATCCCGATCAACGTGATGCCGATCTGAACGGTTGACAAAAACTTGCCAGGATCTGCCGCCAGTGCGAGCGCGGTCTTGGCCGCCTTGCTGCCTTTTTCAGCCGCCATCTGCAGCCGCGCTGTGCGCGCGGAGACAATCGCCAGCTCTGACATGGCGAACACGCCATTGAGCAGGATCAGCCCGACGATGACGGAGAAATTATCCCAAGGAAATGGTGTCACGCCCGATTCGCTAGCAGAACAATGCGCAAAGGCGAAGCGTTGCTGTGCGCAGTTCGGTTCATCGCGCATGTAAAACTGTGCAACGTGCAAATGAATTGTTCAGCCATCATGCAGCCGCAATGGTATGAAAGAGCCGAGTTTTGTTAGGTCTAGGAGGACTGGAACCATGAAGAATCCACGTATAATGTTTGCTGGCGCAGCCGCGTTGGCATTGGCCGGAACCACAACGGGCTGTGTTACGGACCCGAACACAGGCGAGCAGAAGATTTCTCGCACCGCAATCGGCGGCGTTTTGGGTGGCGCGGCCGGCGCCATTCTGGGCGACGTTATCGGCGGCAAGACCGGCCGTATCATCGGCGCTGGTGTTGGCGGTGTTGGCGGCGCAGTGGTCGGCAAGCAATTTGACGACCAGATCAAAGAGCTGAAAGAGCAGACCGAAGGCTCCGGTGTTTCGGTGACCGAAGTGGGCGATGGCGAGGCGATCCTTGTCAATTTGCCTGATGGCGTGACGTTCGCAGTGAATTCTGCGGAAATCAGCCCCGGTTTCCAAACCACGCTGGATCAGATCGCCAACAGTCTGGTGACGTATCCCAACAGTCTGGTTGATGTCATGGGTCACACCGATTCAACGGGCTCCGATTCTTACAATCTGGATCTTTCGAATCGTCGCGCCAGCGCGGTGAAGAATTACCTCGCCATGCGCGGTGTTTCGTCGGCGCGGATCGAATCGGTTGGCTATGGCGAAGCCTATCCGGTTGCGAGCAATGACACTCCGGAAGGGCGCGCGCGCAACCGCCGGGTGGAAATCAAGATCACTCCGATCACGCAGGAGGATGTGGCAGAGGCTCAAGCTGCGCAATAGCAGCAAGGCCTTTTGTTCAAATCCCAGCGGGCGTTGCGTTTCGGCGCAGCGCCCGTTTGCTTATGGAGTTTGTTTTTTGCGCTCGCGTTTCCGGCTCACAGGGCAGGCTTGTTTGCGGCGACTTTGGCAGCGCGCTCGGCCAGATGCGCCACCGCGTCAGCGTGGATCGCCGGCGCGCTCACCAACAGGCCCAGCGTGCGCGGGTCGCGCTTGTTATAGCTCAACGTTTGGCCCGTCGCGTCGCTAACTGTTGCGCCCGCTTCTCGCGCGATCAGAGTGGCAGCGGCAATATCCCATTCGAAGCCCCAACGCAGCGTCGCCACCAGATCGGCCTCATCCGCCGCGACTTTGGCAATGCGCAGCGCGATAGAATTGGGTTTCTCAACCGGTTGCAAAATGCGGTCAACTTTGGCGAGTCCATCGCTCGGCACGCGCGCGCCGTTGAGGTCAAGCCGCGTGCTGGCGGCAATTCGCGCACCATTGCGCGTCGCGCCCTGGCCAGCGGTCGCCACCCACATGTCCTTATACGCCGGCGCGAACAGCGCACCTATCAAGGGCCGCCCCTCGCTCACCAACGCGACTGACACGGCCCAACCGGGCCGCCCGCGAATAAAATCTCGCGTTCCGTCAATCGGATCAACCGACCAGCACAAGCCGCAAGCCAGCCGCCCCGGCGCATCGACCGTTTCTTCGGATAGCCATCCGGCAGATGGCAGCATCGCACCCAGTTCGCGTTTCAGGAATCCATCGACCGCCAGATCGGCTTCGCTCACCGGTGATCCGGGCACCTTCTCCCAGCTTTCGACCGTGTGACCCGCACCGGGCCAAAGCGAGAGCGCCATACGCCCCGCTTCGCGCATGATATTTTCAAGGCGGTTTTGGTCAATCATTTGCGTGGTTTTTAAAACTCGCCATTAGTCCTACTTTTCAAGCGCCGCTCACTATGCCAAGGCGCTTAAGAAATCACATCACGTCTCTGTCAGATAATGAGAGCGAAACAAATATGAACCTTCACGAATATCAGGCCAAGGAACTCTTGGCGAAATACGGCATCGGCATTCCGGCGGGCCACGCGGCTTTGACAGTTGAAGAAGCGATGGAAGCAGCCAAGAAGCTGCCCGGGCCGCTTTACGTTGTGAAGGCGCAAATCCACGCGGGCGGACGCGGCAAGGGCAAGTTCAAAGAATTGCCAGAAGATGCGAAGGGCGGCGTACGCCTTGCCTTCTCGCTCGACGAGGTCGAATCGCATGCCAAGGAAATGCTGGGCAACACGCTGGTCACAATCCAGACCGGCGATGCGGGCAAGCAGGTCAACCGGTTGTATGTGACCGATGGCGTCGATATCGAATCGGAATTCTACCTCTCGCTGCTGGTCGACCGCGCAACCGGCCGCATCGCGATGATCGTCTCGACTGAAGGCGGGATGGACATTGAGGAAGTCGCGCATTCAACGCCTGAAAAGATCACCACCATCGTGGTCGATCCGGCAACCGGATTTATGCCGCATCATGGCCGCGAAGTTGCTTTCGCGCTCAACCTGTCTGGCTCACTGGCGAAGCAAGCGCAGAAGCTGTCCAAACAGCTGTATGACGCTTTTGTCGATCTTGATTGCGAGATGCTGGAAATCAACCCGCTGGTGCAAACCAAGGATGAGCAGTTGCTGGTGCTCGACACCAAGATGAGCATGGATGGCAACGCGCTGGGCCGTCACCCTGATATTGAGGCCATGCGCGACGAGACGGAGGAAGACCCGGCGGAAGTCGAGGCATCCGAATACGATCTCGCTTACATCAAGCTGGACGGCAATATCGGCTGCATGGTCAATGGCGCGGGCCTCGCCATGGCGACGATGGACATCATCAAGCTGAACGGTGCATTCCCGGCCAACTTCCTGGATGTGGGCGGCGGCGCGACGACTGAGAAAGTCAC
>CAKZSF010000228.1 GCA_937920575.1 uncultured Sphingomonadaceae bacterium
GGAAGGCGCAAAGCAACGGGTTGTCGCAAGCGAATTTTCGCCGCATACATTTGCGCGATGGATGGCGCGGCACATTTCAGCCTTCAAGAGGGGGACGAGGGCACCGATCTGGTGCTGTCCGGCTGCTATCTGGTTTCCACGATTGGCGCGATTGATCAGGACTTGCGCGGGTTTGTCGGCAATGTTGACCGCATTGATATCACGCAAGTGGATGAGTTTGATACCGTTGGCGCGTGGTTGGCCTCCAGCCTGTCGCGCAATCTTGATGCGCCGATTATCGGGGCAGACGACCGCGCGCGGCGCCTGATCGATGCTGTCAGCGTCAGCGATGAGCAAGCCGATGTTGCGCCGCCCAGAGAGCTTGTTTTTCAACGCGTCCCGCGCGAAGTGGGTGCGTGGGCGACCGAAACCTTTGCCGGCATGGTGCATGTCATCGGATTTCTCGGCTCAATTCTGGCCGCGACATTCAACCTTTTGCGGCACCCTTCACGTTTCCCATTGACGGCATTGGTGCGCCAGATCGAGCTGGTCGGCGTGTCCGCCCTGCCGATTATCGGCCTGATGAGTTTCCTGATTGGTATCGTGATCGCGCAGCAAGGCGCGGTGCAGCTGGCCCAATTTGGCGCGGAGCAACTGACGATCAATCTGGTCGGGCGGATCACTTTGCGAGAGCTGGGCGTGCTGATGACCGCGATCATGGTTGCGGGCCGCTCTGGCTCAGCCTTTGCCGCGCAAATCGGCACGATGAAATTGACTGAAGAGGTGGATGCCATGCGCACTATCGGCATTTCGCCGGTAGAGGCACTGGTGATCCCGCGTATCATGGCCGCAGTGCTGATGATGCCGCTACTGGGCTTTTTTGCATCCGTAATGGCGATTATCGGCGGCGCAGTGATTGCCGATCTGTCGCTGGGCATCCCCTTCTGGACGTTCCTGGAACGGATCAAGGATGTGGTGCCGGTCTATGACCTTTGGGTCGGCCTGATCAAAGCGCCCGTGTTTGGCCTGATCGTTGCGTTGTCGGGATGCTATCAAGGCATGTGTGTCTCGGGCAATTCCGAAGATGTCGGCCGCCGCACTACTAAGGCGGTGGTGCAGGCGATCTTCGCAGTGATCGTGCTGGATGCGTTCTTCGCCGTGTTCTTTACCGAGGTGGGTTGGGGATGAGCGAGGAAAGCGTCATCGATACGTCCGATCACCCCATCATTGTCGAGGGGCTCGTCAATCAGTTCGGCACGCAAGTCGTGCATGAGGACTTGTCGCTCACGGTCAATCGCGGCGAGATTATTGGCGTTGTCGGCGGATCGGGCACGGGCAAGTCTGTGCTGATGCGCAGCATTATCGGCCTGCAACGACCGACTGCCGGACAAATCGAGGTGTTTGGCCAATCGATCACCGGGGCTGACCCGGACGAGGATATCGGCGTGCGCTGCCGTTGGGGGGTGCTGTTTCAGGGCGGGGCGCTGTTCTCAACGCTCACTGTGGGCGAGAATGTGCTGGTGCCCTTGCGCAAATTCTTCCCGGATATCGAGAACGATCTGCTCAACGAGATTGCGCGCTATAAGGTCTTGTTGTCTGGCTTGCCGGAAGAGGCGCTCAACAAATACCCTTCCGAACTGTCTGGCGGTATGAAGAAGCGCGCCGGACTGGCAAGGGCGTTGGCGCTCGATCCCGAATTGCTGTTTCTTGATGAGCCAACTGCGGGCCTCGATCCCATCGGCGCGGCGGCGTTCGACAATTTGACCAAGGAATTGCAGCACACGCTGGGCCTGACCGTTTTTCTGATCACGCATGATCTCGATACGTTGTACGCGATTTGCGATCGCGTGGCGGTGCTTGCGGATAAGCAAGTGATTGCGGTGGGCACGATCCCGGAATTGCTGGCGCTGGATCACCCGTGGATTCAGGAATATTTCAACGGGCCCAGAGGGCGCGCCGCCTTGGCCACAAAAGAAAAGTAGGTGGCTATGCGGCTCGGCAATGGACAAGGCAGCGGATTAGAGGGATAAACCAAAGGCGATGGAGACAAGAGCAAATCATCTCTGGGTTGGAGCGGTCACTCTGCTGCTGCTCGCCGGGCTTGCCGCTGCGGTCGTATGGATCGCGCGGATCAACGCCGCTGAGCAGAACGAATACGACATCTTTTTCAAACAGTCTGTTGCCGGTCTCGCCAACGGATCATCCGTATCCTTCGCTGGCGTCCCTGCGGGGCAGGTGAAGGATATTGCGCTGTGGCAGAAGGATCCCGAATTCGTCCGCGTGCGGATATCCGTCCGCGAACAAGTGCCTATTCTGCAAGGAACCACCGCGACCATTCAGGGCAGCTTTACCGGTGTTTCCACGATCCTGCTGGATGGCGCGATCAAGGATGCGCCGCTGATTACAGAGAAGGGCCCCGCCGGTGTCCCGGTCATACCGACCAAGCCGGGCGGGCTGGGCGAGATTTTGGCCAACGCGCCCTTGCTGTTGGAACGGCTGGCGACACTGACCGAGCGGATGACCGAAGTGCTTTCCGACGATAACCAGCAATCGATTGCGGGCATTTTGAAAAACACTGAGGCGCTGACAGAAAGCGCCAGCGAATTGACCAGCACAGTCAAGGGCACAGTGAATGACGCGTCGCCTCGCCTGAACGCTACGCTGGCCGAGTTGCAAACGACCATCCGCCAAGCGAACAAGTCGCTTGCTTCGTTTGAAACGGTGATGGGATCGACCGACGAATTGGTGAACGCGCGCGGTGGCGAGCTGGCGGGTGAGCTTCAGAAGACACTGACATCGGCGCAGACGGCGGCCAAGGCGCTGGAAACCAGCGTTGCCTCCCTTGGGCCCACGACGCAAAAAATCAACGACGAGACTCTGCCCGCCGCCGAGGCGACATTGCGTGACTTGCGGCGCACCAGCGCGGCGCTGCGCGAAGTGACAGAGAAAATCAACGATCAAGGCGCGACCGCGCTGATCGGCGGGCCCGACCTGCCGGATTACGAGCCAAAGTGAGGATGCCGCGGATGAGACTTGCTTCAACCCTTTTCGCAGCCTCGCTTGGGCTGGTCCTGAGCGGCTGCCTCAGTCTTGGCGGTGCGGAGCCGCCAGCGCTGCTAATGACGCTGACGTCCAGCGAAACGGTGTCGGCTGGGCAGGATGCCCATGGAGACCCGAAAGAGGGCATCGCCGTGGATGGCATTCGCGCGCCGCAGCGTCTGGATGTGTTGCGTGTGCCAGTGCAAGTGGATGCGTCTTCCGTTGCGTATTTGAAGGACGCCCAGTGGGTCGAAAAACCCGCCGTGCTGTTCGAACGCATTTTGGCGGAAACCTTGCGCGCCAAAACAGGGCGGCTGGTGATCGAAGGGCCGGATGCAGAATTCACAGCGAAAACGCGCTTGACCGGTCAGCTCAATGAAATGGGCTATGACGCGGCCAGCGGCAGCGTTGTGGTGCGCTATGACGCTGTAATGGTGATGCCTGATGGCACCTATCGTACACGGCGGTTTGAAGAGCGTGTATCGGGGATTGAAGCAGAGGCGGAAATGATTGCGCCCGTGCTGAACGAAGCGACCAACGCGATTGCGGCGCAAGTCGCTGATTGGGTCGGTGTTCCCGAAGCGAGCTAAGCTTCAGCGGAGAGCTGCGCAAACCGCGCGGCCATCACAAAAGCAGATGATTTGGCGGAGCGCGCCTCGGCGGCGTCGTGATCCCAGCCCCATTCCTCAGCCTGAATGTCTTGCTCCAGATTGGCAGCGTCAAACAATGCCGTCGCATTGTCTGGTGTGCTGAGCGCGCGCCAGCCTACACACAGTGATCCGGCGAGCGATGTCAGCATTTCCAATGCGGCGAGCTGACAATGCGCCAGCGCCTCTATGCGGGACGTCAGCACGTTTCGCGTATCGTCAGTCAGCTGCGCATGGGCGATGCCCGCGACACGGGGGATTCGCACGTTCAACTCGCTTTCGAATGCCGCCATAATCGGCTCCCACACTTGCTGCTGCCGAGCGAAGACCGGATCGTCTGGATCAGCGCGATAGGCAAGTGTGTCAGTCTCGGCATAAGCGATCAGCTTTTGGGCGACGGTCGCTTGCTGGCCGGCAACGTGATCAATCGCATAATCCGCCAAATCGCGCATGGGCATTGCATTCGGATCAAGTTCTTCGCCCTGTGCGCGCCATTCATCCGCCAAAGCTTCGGCCAGTGCTTCACTGGGAAGCAGTTGCGCGGCCTTGCCGGGTGTTTTCACACCGCGGCCATCCAGCAAGACTTGCCAGCCGTCTGCCAAACGGGCGACGGATACCTCCTCGTAAAATCGCTTCATTGGTTGCGGCTGCTCCACCGTTTCGAAAGGAAGATCGGCAGGACGAACACGTCGATCAGGCCGATTGCAATCAGCGCGTAGCTCGCAATGTCGGGCAGCGGTAAGGCGCCGTTGATGCCCATCAGGCCAAGCATCACCAAAAACGCACCGGCGATCCGCACGCCGGAAATGAGCATGTACTTCGCCTTGGCCGGATCGTGCTCACCGTGGCGGCCTTTGCCGGACAGCTTCTCGCGCTCTTCCATCACAGAATATCCTTCAAATCTGCTGGCGTCTGGGCAATGGCAGCGGCTCCAAATTCGAGCAATTCCTCGGCGCTGTGATAGCCCCAGGCGACGCCAACCGCGCGCATATTGGCCGCGCGGGCCATTTCCATATCGAAGCTGGTGTCACCGATCATGACGCTGTCTTCGACTGCGGCGTCCGCTTCAGCCATCGCCACTTCCAGCATGGCCGGATGCGGTTTGGACGGATGGTGATCAGCGGTTTGCAGGCTCACGAAGAACTCACCCAATTCATGCGTTGCCAGGCACGCTTTCAGCCCGCGTTCTGACTTTCCAGTGGCGACCGCGAGCAGCCAGCCATCCTGCCGCAACTGAACGAGCAGCTCGCGAATGCCATCGAACAAAGGCTCGTGAATCTCGCCGCGCTGGCGGGCATCGAAAAACGCCTGTTTGTAGGCATCGACCAATGTCGGGATCGTTTCTGGTTCGACCTCGGGTGCGAGATGCCGCAGCGCATTGGGAAGGCTGAGGCCGACAATGCGGCGGATATCGCTGCGCGGGGGTGCGGTCAGACCATGCGCGGCAAAGGCGCTCTCCATCGCAGCGCAAACCTCGTGCTGCCCATCGACCAGCGTTCCGTCGCAATCAAAGATAGCGAGGCGCGTGGTCATCTCTTCGTGCTCTTTGGCCCACCGCCCGATTTCTTGCTCAGCTTGCCTTGCGGTTTGCTGCTTTTGGAGGGCTTTGCCGGCCCCTTCGTGCGGGTCTTGCGCTCGCCCCGGCGTGACTTGCGGTATTGTTTCGCGTGCGCACGGGCGGCTTGTTTCTTCTCCGCGCGGCTTCGTTCAGGCGGCGAATCCTCAATCGGGCCGGCATCGCTGGCGGTCTCATCAAAGCCGAGTTGCTCCATCGATTTGGCGAAGTGTTCAGGCAGCGGGGCCGAAACGTCCAGCTTCGGGCCATCGGGATGTTCGATAATCAGGCGGCGCGCATGCAGATGCATTTTGCGGCTGATGCTGCCGGTCAAGAACGCCTCTTGCCCGCCATATTTGCCATCACCCACAATCGGATGGCCAATCGCGGCGAGGTGCGCGCGCAGCTGGTGCGTACGGCCGGTCAGCGGTTGCAGCTCGACCCAAGCGGCCTTCTTGCCCACTGCATCGACCACGCGATAGCGGGTCTTGGCGGGCTGGCCGTTCTCCTCGTCGATATGCATTTTCTCGCCGCCTGAACCGGGTTGCTTGCCCAGCGGTGCGTCGATCATGCCTTGCTCGATGTCGGGCTTGCCAACGACCAATGCCCAGTAAATCTTCTTGGCCGAGCGCCCTGAAAAGCGTTTGGAGAAATACGCGGCTGTGCCTGGGGTAGCCGCGACCAGCAGCACGCCTGATGTGTCCTTGTCCAGCCGGTGGACGAGGCGCGGGCGGGGATCGTCTTCGCCCCGATACGCATCCAGCAGGCCATCGACATGGCGCGTCATCTTGGTGCCGCCTTGCGTTGCCAGACCCGGCGGTTTGTTGAGGACGATGGCCGCGCGGTCGCGATGAACCAGCATTTCCTCAGCTTGATGCACTTCGTCCTGTGTCAGCTCGCGCGGAGGCTTGGGCCCACGGCGTTTGTCGTCGCCACCGGGCGGCACGCGCAAGACTTGCCCCTCGGCCAAGCGATCCTCGGGTTTGGCGCGCTTGCCGTCGACTCTGATTTGCCCCGTCCGCGCCCATTTGGAAACGGTGCCAAAGCCGATTTGCGGCAGATTGCGTTTGAACCAGCGGTCGAGCCGGATGCCATCATCATCGGGGCCAACGGTGAATTGGCGGACATCTTTGCTAGCGCCCTCTTGGCCACCCTTGGCCTGATCATTGTCAAAAGAGCTCATCAGCCGGCCACCCGCATTGCGATCAAACCGACATACAGCGCGGTCAGGCCTGCCATCACCGATACAGCGGCATATGTGAGCGCGAGCAGCGGTTGTCCGCGCTCAATCAAGACCATCATTTCCAGGCTGAAGGCGGAAAAAGTCGTAAACCCGCCCAGCAGGCCAACGCCCAGCATCAACCGCCATGGGTCGGTGTCGCCGGTCTGCTTGGTCAGCCATCCGAACAGCAAACCCATCAGCAGGGAGCCGACAACATTGACGGCCAGCGTCGCCCATGGAAACGCGGTGATTGTCTGCGGGCCCAGCCATGCAGTCAGGCCGCGGCCACTTTGATAACGCAATGCAGCGCCCAGTCCGCCGCCAAGCGCGACATAGAGTGTGGCCAAAATAGGGGAATGTATGCTCATCGGGTGTTGCCTTAGCGCCACTCTTGCATGCTGCATAGCGCGAGTTCGGGTTGCTTCATGTCCCGCTTTGAGTTAGTGGCGCTGCCAAGACAGCCGATCTTGCAAAAGATTCGGCCCGTTTTTCGTTGATTTTGCGGGAAGATGCAGCCTGCCTGCGCGCAGGGGCTTTCCGGTTTTGAAGATTGAAAGAAGGTACGTTCGT
>CAKZSF010000229.1 GCA_937920575.1 uncultured Sphingomonadaceae bacterium
CAATTGCTCGCCTATCATGTGGCCGTGGCAAAGGGGACAGACGTCGATCAACCGCGAAATCTCGCGAAATCTGTCACTGTCGAGTAGAAACAAGCAGTTTTTACAGGCAAGGTTTACGACCTTATAACCATTCTTGCGATAACGACCGGGTGTGAGCAACGCGCCCGATGAACTGCCCCAGCTGCCGCTGACCATCAGCAACGCCGCTGTGATGGGATTGACTGACCCGCAAGTGGGCAGTTGGGCGCGTTTGCGTGCGCTCCAATATGGCGAATTTTCCAACATTCCGATTTCACGGATCGCAAGCCATGGTGTGGGCGCGGCGTTGGTTGCGTTTTTGGTCTATAACCAAATTAGCATTTTTGCTTTGCTTGCCTGGGTTGTTGCCTTGGTGGTCGCGGTCGGGAACATGTTGCGGGCCAACAGCGCGTTGCAAGCCAATCTCCATCGCGGGATGACGAAGCGGCAATTCTGGAACCACGCGGCCAGTGTCGCTGTGTTGGCGACGGTTTGGTCCATTACCCTGTTGTTCTTTGCCAAAGATGGTTCAGTCGAAATGCAGGCCATTCTATGGTCAGTTGTCGCGATGTTGATTGCCGGATCGACCACAAGTTTTGTGATGGTACCGATGGTGGCGATGGTCTTTGGCGGTGTTACCGGATTGGCTGCGATTATCGGATTTGTGCTGGTCGGAAGGCCGGAACTGGCCACGATTGTTATTGCCTTTACCGCGGTTTGCGCGCTCGGCTCGATCCGCAACGCGCGGACATTCCTGTCTGCGCGCATTGCAGAGGCTGGCGTGGCCGAAAAAAGCGAAGTTGTGTCGCTGTTGCTGCGCGAATTTGAAGAGAACGAGGCCGACTGGCTTTGGCAAGTCGATGTGAACCGTTTGGTGCGCTCCGTCAGCCCGCGCTTCGCGTTCGCACTGGGCAAGGGCGCCCAGGACGTTGAAGGCAAGCCGTTTATCGAGTTGATCTCTGGCGAGATGTGGGATTCGGGCAATTTCCCTCCCAGCCTGCACGATCTTGCCGAGACAATGAAGCAGCGCAACAGCTTCTCCAATATGCTGGTTGAAGTTCATTTGGAGTCTGGCCGCCGATGGTGGGAGATTTCAGGTACGCCGATCTTGGATGAACGCGGTGCCTTTGCCGGCTATCGCGGAGTGGGTTCGGATGTCACCGAACAACGCGAATCGTCAGAGAAAATCGCCTATCTCGCACGCTATGACACGCTCACTGGCTTGCCGAACCGCCTGATGCTGAACGAGGCGCTGCGTGATGCGCTGCGCTATGCTGAACAGTGGCGGACGCGGTGTGCCTTCCTGATGATTGACCTCGACCGGTTTAAGGCCGTCAACGATTCCTTGGGCCACCAGGTTGGTGACCGGTTGCTGGAACAGGTTGCTGCGCGCTTGAAAACACTGGTGACAGACAATGAGTTGTGCGGGCGTCTGGGTGGTGATGAGTTCGCCATCGTGATCCGCGATGCTTCCGATCGCAAGCGCGTTGATCAAGTTGCCAACGCAGTGATTGAAGAGCTTTCCAACCCGTATGAGGTTGATCACCACACTTTGTATGTTGGTGCCAGCGTCGGTTCTGCAATTGGCCCGCGCGATGGTTCAACGGTAGAGCCCTTGATGCGGAACGCTGACCTTGCGTTGTATCGTGCCAAGGATGATGGACGGGGCGTGCACCAACATTTTGAGCCTTCGCTCTATGCCCATGCCGAAGAACGCCGTCAGCTGGAATTGTCCCTGCGCCAAGCGCTGGATCGCAACGAGTTTTCACTTAACTTTCAGCCGGTGGTGGATGCCAACCGTGAACATTTGGTCAGCTTTGAAGCGTTGCTGCGCTGGAACAGCAAGGATCATGGCCCGGTAAGTCCGGCAAAATTCATTCCCTTGGCAGAAGACACGCGCTTGATTGTCCCAATCGGCGAGTGGGTGCTGCGCGAGGCGTGCCGTCAGGCGATGTTCTGGCCAGAGCGCATTCGTGTGGGCGTGAACGTCTCTGTCGAGCAGCTGCTTGATCCGGCGTTTTGCGACATCATTGTGCGCGCGCTCGCGCAAACGGGTCTGCCCGCGCACCGGCTAGAGATCGAAGTGACAGAGAGCATCTTCTTGCGCGATGCGACCACTGCAAAGTCCACATTGCAGGGGATCAAAGATCTGGGCTGCGGTGTCGCGCTGGATGACTTTGGAACGGGTTATTCCTCGCTCGGCTATCTGCGCGACGTTCAGTTCACCACGATCAAGATTGACCGCAGCTTCGTGCAGGGCGCGTCGAACGCAAACCCTGAAAGTCTTGCGATTATTCGTGCGGTTGTTGCCATGGCTGACAGTCTCGAGATGACGACAACGGCCGAAGGTGTCGAAACGGCTGAGGAAGTGAAGATGATCCGCGATCTTGGATGCAACAAGATCCAAGGGTTCTATTTCGGGCGCCCCATGCTCGCTGATGATGCACGGGCTCTGTTTAGTCAGGTTCGCCGCGATTTCGGTTGAACCTTGGCGCGCGCCGCCTAGGCGTTGACCAATTCGGACATCACGCTTTCAAACAATTTTGCGCCATCCGTGCCGCCATGTGCCGCTTCGATAGCGCGCTCTGGGTGGGGCATCATGCCCAGTACATTGCCCGCATCGTTGATGACGCCTGCAATATCACGCGCCGATCCGTTGACGCTTTCCAGATAACGGAAGGCAACACGGCCTTCGCCTTCCAGTCGGTCGAGCGTTGCCTCGTCAGCGAAGAAATTGCCGTCGTGATGCGCTACGGGAATGTCGATTCTTTCCTGCGCAGCATAGCCAGCCGTAAACAGTGACTTGCTGTTCTCAACCCGCAAAGAAACAGTGCGGCAGACAAAATTCTGGCTCGCGTTGCGCATCAACGCACCAGGCAACAGCCCCGCTTCTGTAAGCACTTGAAAGCCGTTGCACACACCCAGCACCGGGACGCCGCGATTGGCTGCGTCAATGACCGCGCGCATGATCGGGCTGCGCGATGCCATGGCGCCAGAGCGCAGATAGTCGCCATAAGAAAAGCCGCCGGGCAGGGCGATAAAGTCGAGCCCGTCTGGCAATTCGGCATCGCCGTGCCACACACGTTTTGCGGGCGTGCCACTGATTTGCTCGATCGCCACCGCCATATCGCGATCGCAATTCGACCCGGGAAAGGTGATGACCGCTGCTGTGAAACCCATCAGGCTGGCTCCTTCGAAGGAACCTTCTCAATCCGGTAATTCTCGATCACCATATTGGCGAGAAGCTTCTGGCACATCTGATCGAGGTCTTCGTCGGACACATCATCGGCCACGTCCAGCTCTATCAAGCGGCCTGCACGGACATCATTGACGCCGGCAAAGCCGAGTCCTTCCAATGCATGGTGGATGGCGCGACCTTGCGGGTCTAGGACGCCGGGTTTCAAGCTGACATGGACCTGGACCTTCATCGCGCGTGCCTTTCGAGCCGTTTTCGGAATAGGCCCGATCCTATGGCGAGCAAGCGGGCGCTTCGCAAGCCAGCGATGGTGCTTTTGCCACGATTTGGTGCTGCCAATTCAGCCTTCTTCCTTTTCAAGCGGGACCACACGGATTTCCAGACGGCTTTCGGGATCGAGATACTGCCGCGCCGCTGCCTGAACTTCTTCCAGAGTGATCGAAGAAAGCACATCTTTGCCCTTTTGGAACCGGTCAATCCGGTCTGACTCGGTTTGTGCCCGATCGACCAAATTCATCCAGCCACTGTTCCCTTTCAGCGTGTTGTCATAGCTTTCGAGATAGGGCTTGCGGGCGCGGTCGAGCGTGTCTTGCTTGATGGGGTCATCGCGCAGTTTTGCCAATACGCTCAGCATGGCATCACGCGCAGCATCCAGCCTGTCCGGCGCAAGCGAGGAGCCCATCGTGAACGTGCCGTAATTGGTCCACACTCGCGATTGGCTGGCCGAAACGAACGGCGAGTAGGCTTCGCCCAACTCTTCCCGCAGCGAGTCGGTCAGTTCGAGCTGCGTCACGCGTTGCAGCAGTTCCAGCACCAATGTCTCTTTCAAATCGCTGTCATCGCGCGTCGGCCAGCGCATTTGCAGGATCGCCTGGTCAGGTTCACCCTCATGCGCGATCGTGCGGAGTGATCGATCGCTGGTGAAGTTGCGCTCGCGCCGGTCGTCATAGGTTTGGAAGCTTGCCTCCCGCTTGGGTAGCGCGCCCAGTGTTTTGGCAATCATCGCGATTGCCTCGTCCTGATCGAATTCGCCAACCAGTGCGAGCTCCATCGCGCCGTTCGCCCAGCGATCCTGAATGGCCGCCTTCAGCTTCGCAAAGTTCTGTTCCAGATAGGCTTCCTCGTTCTGCAACGCGAAGCGGGGGTCATCGTCGGTCACGATGCCATCGATCCTGCTATTCAAAGCGCGACCGGGAGTGGAATCGAGCGTTTTGAAGAAGTTGCGGACATTGCGCTTGTATTGCAGCTCTGCCTCTGTGCGGAAGCCGGGGTCGGAAATCGCGGCTGTCATCAGTTGCAATTGCAGTTCAAGATCGCGCGGCGTCGTGCGGTTGGACATGACGAAAGCCTCGCTGCCAGCAGAGACATTCAACGCCACACTGCTGCCCGCCAGCACGCTCTGCAAATCATCGAAGGAATGCCTGCCAAGCCCGCCTTGCGGCAACAAGCCGACCAGCGCGGTCGCAAGCGGTTCCTCGCGTGTGTTGAGCATATTGCCGCCATCAATGCTGAGCTGCACTCGCACGCGGTCAGCCTCGATATCGGTGTTCTTTAAATTGACGAGCAAATTGTTGGCAAAGCGCAACTGGCGAATGCCCAAACGGTCGTCGGTTGAATCGGTGACTACTTCTCCAGCGGGGCCAAAATCGGTGTAGCCCCATTCGGCGACTTCTTTCAGCTCACCTTGGTCGAGCGGTGCCGCCATCGCTGCATCCCAAGCTGCACGAATTGCCGCTTCGCCGCCTTCTGGCGCCTTGCGCCCTTCGAACCGCAGCATTGGATTGTCGAGCGGGATAAACTCGTCCTTCACCGCCGCCAGAACCGTTTCGGGCGTGATGCCGCTCTCCATCGCTTCAAAGCGTGCCAGCCCAGAGGCGGGTGTCGTGGGAACCAGATCGCTTCCCAGCATGCGCACCAATGCCCCTATCAGCGCTGCGTTGCTGCGCGTGGATGCGCCCGATACGCCGTTTTCTAACGAGTTGCGGATGTTCGCGACCTGCTCCGCGACTTCCGATTTGCTAAAGCCGAATGCCATGGCGCGGCGGTGTTCGGCGAGTGCGGCTTCCATGCCCTTTTTCCAGCCACCGTCGGGGACATAGACGACCAGATTGGACATGCGACCATTCTTGAAAATGTCTCCTGTCCCCACTCCCGCGCTGCGAAACGGCGCGTCCGCTGATCGTGCAACCCGGGTCAGACGGCGGTTGATGATGGAGTAGCCAATCTGGCGCAGCACATCGGTCTTGCGCTGGGCAACACTATCGGGCCCATCGATATAGGCACCCATGCGGCTGGCGGTGAATTGTTCGTCCTGCGCCGGATCAATGAACAGATCGGTCAATCCTTGCCGGTCAATATCAATTGGGCCGTGGTCAGGTTCGACCGGCATTGGCGCGGTTTGCCAATTGTCGAAGCGGTGTTTGATGGCGGCCTCAACCACATCGGGATCAAAGTCACCCACGACCATCACCGTCGTGTTGGCCGGCACATATTCGCGCCGATAATACCCGCGCAGATCATCGGCACTGGCGTTTTTGAGGATGTCTTCCGTGCCAATCGGCAAACGCTTTGGATAGCGCGCATCGGGCACAGTGAATGCCCAATTGTCCTTGATGTTGCGCAGCTGAAAATTGTTGCGATCCCGCATTTCGGCGAGCACCACGCCGCGCTCACGGTCGACTGCTCCGGGCGAGATCGTCATTTCGCTGGCGGTCTCACGCATCAGGAACAGCGCAATCTCAAGCAAATATTCTTCGTTGCGAGGCAGATCGAGTTGATAGAGCGTGCGGTCGAAACCGGTGGAGGCGTTGGTATCAGCGCCAAAGGCGAGCCCCTCGCGCTCCAACAGCTTGACCATTTCGCCTTCTGGCACATTGGTGGTGCCATTGAACGCCATATGCTCGACAAAATGCGATAGCCCGAGCTCGCT
>CAKZSF010000230.1 GCA_937920575.1 uncultured Sphingomonadaceae bacterium
CTTGATCGGTGCGCTACCAGGAGGGTTAGCCGTCGTCAGCATCATTTCCAGCATGCTGTTTGGGTCAGTGTCTGGATCGGCTGTTGCAGCGACATCAGCGATTGGCTCTTTCATGGTGCCCGCGATGAAGAAGGAAGGCTATGATGCCCCCTTCGCTGCGTCGGTTACAACCTCTGCATCAATACTCGGCCTGCTGATCCCGCCTTCCAATGTGATGATCGTCTACGCTGTAGCCGCTGGCGGCGTTTCGATTGGCGCGCTGTTTTTAGCCGGATATGGCCCTGGACTGCTTGCGGGCCTGTTTCTTGTCATCGCCGCAGTGATCGTTGCGCGCAAAGAGAATTATCCTGTGTCTGAACGCCTGCCGTTCAAGCAATCGATCCGCACCGTTGTTCCCGCCATCCCCAGCATCGCCATGTTGGTCGTTGTGGTCGGCGGAATTGTCTCGGGCATCTTTACTGCGACTGAGGCCAGTGCATTTGCCGTGGTCTACTCCTTGATCCTCGGCATATTTTTGCACCGTGAAATGGCATGGAAAGACTTGCCCGCTGTGATCATCAAATCAGCGGAAACGACGGGCATCGTGCTGTTCCTGATTGCGGCCTCTACAGGCATGGCCTGGATGCTTGCCTATTCTGGATTGCCCGGCGCAATTGCGGAGGGGCTGCTCACAGTTTCGGAAAATCCGTTGCTGTTGCTGTTGTTGATCAACGTGGTCTTGCTGATAGTGGGCGCGTTCCTTGATATCACACCCGCCATCCTGATTTTTACGCCGATCTTGCTACCAGTCGCGGTGGCCCTAGGTATCTCGCCTGAGCATTTCGGGATGATCCTGATCTTCAATCTCTCCATCGGACTGTGCACGCCGCCAGTGGGAACTGTCTTGTTTGTGGGCGCGGCTGTGGGCGAGACGAAAGTGGCCGCAATGGTCAAACCGATGATCCCGCTCTATCTGGCCATGCTTGCTGCGCTCGCAGTTACAACCGCCGTCCCCGCTCTATCAGAGGCGTTGCCACGGTTCTTCGGTATGATGTGAGACACGCGCGCCCTCGAACCCAATAATCTTTTTTGATCATTTTCGATCAATTTCTTGCATCAGGCGGAAAGCGAGCTAATCTCACACCCAAAGAATTCGAGGGGAGAGTACATGGAAGAGTTCGAACGCGAGCCAGTTGCTCCAGCGGCGCTAAAGCCGGGGCGATATTTTGCGGCATCTTATGCGGGTGAGCACGTCGCCGGCACAGAATTCGTCATTGGTGCGATGTTCGTCTCCTGGGGTGTTGGCGCAGGAGATGTGATCGCCGGCCTGCTCGTTGGCAACCTTCTTGCCGTCCTCAGCTGGGTGCTGGTTTGTGCCCCCATAGCAACCGATACGCGGCTAACTCTCTACGCATATCTCGAGAAGATCGCTGGCCCCAACTTCATCAAGATTTACAGTGTGATCAACGGAATTCTGTTCTGCATTCTCGCTGGCGCGATGATCACAGTCTCGGCCAGCGCCGTGCGCATCCTGTTCGGCATCCCGCCGCAGGTTGAATGGTACCCTACCAGCATAACCTTCGTCCTTATCGCCCTTGGCGTAGGCGCAGTTGTGTCGTTCGCAGCGATGCGTGGTTTCAGTTTCGTCGCGCGTTTCTCCGAAGTTGCCGCACCTTGGATGATCGCGATGTTCTTTGTTGGCGGAGCAGCTTTGCTACCCGTTATCCTTGCCGGAACTCCATCGGTTTCAAGTGTAGGCAGTTACGGGGATTTCCTCAATCTGGCCGAAACCAGCATCTGGATCGATCAGGGTACCGACATGGGCTTCTGGCATGTCGTCGCTATCGCATGGGGAGCAAACCTTGCCTTTCATGGCGGTCTTGGTGACATGTCGATCCTGCGCTTTGCGCGCCGTTCCTCCTATGCTTGGTACTCCTCCATCGGGATGTTCATCGGCCATTTCGCCGCATGGCTCGCAGCCGGTATCATGGGCGCTGGCGCAGCGATGATTTTGCAGCAACCGCTCACGTCTCTGGATGCGGGCGAAGTCGCGTTTCAGGCGCTTGGGCCCATCGGTATACTTGCCGTGATCGTGGCTGGTTGGACGACTTCCAACCCCACCATCTACCGCTCGGGCCTGGCGTTCCAGTCGCTCCACCCGGCATGGTCTCGCGAACGGGTGACTTTGGTCGTTGGTGTGATCACGACGATCATTGCATGCTTCCCGTTCGTGTTCACAAAATTGCTCGATTTCCTTGGCATTATGGCGTTGGTCATGGCGCCGATTGGTGGGCTGATCTTTGCAGAACATTTCCTGTTCAAGAAGCTTGGCCTTGCGCGCTACTGGCGTGTCGCGTCCGGTGCAGCGCTCAACATCCCAGCACTCTTAACCTGGGTCGTGAGTGTCGGCGTGGCCGCGCTGCTGGGATACCAGCTGGGCGTGCATGTGCTGTTCCTGTTCGTTCCCGCTTGGCTAACCGCGATGGTGCTGTATCCGCTTCTGGCATCCGCGATGGGAGCAAGTTCGGTGGACACCGCGAAACTGGCCGCCTCCGAACAGGCAGAAGGCGAGCGCCGCGCAGCAGAATTGGACTATTTGGACAATCACACGAAAAGCCAGCTTGCGCCTTCGAACACCAACCGGCTGTTTCTGATCGGCTCAAGCCTTTCGCTCTTGGCGGCGATTGGGCTGGGAATTTCCGCTTTGACATCAGGCGATCTGGAGCGGTTCCAGTCGCTGATAATCTGGCCCACGGTGACCTATTTCGTCTTCGCGATCTTGCTCGTGATGCGGGAATCGGCAGCGAAAGAATAGGGCAACGGCGATGAACCAACGCAAAAATCGCGCAGGAGAATTGCGAGTGAAAGTTTCAGGATTTGCCGTCACGCTTGCTCTTGCTGCAATTGTGGCGGGGTGCAGTGGTCAGGCTCTCGAAACCCGGACTACAGCGAGCAGCGCTGCTCCGGTCGTGGTGGATTTGCGCGTGCGTGACAATCCCGATGCGGCTTATGTTGCGGTGAACCAATTCACCGTTCCAGCTTCGCACGAGATCGGCGACGGCATGATGCCCTATGAGGGGATCGGCTGGGAAAATGGATTGGTGGGCTATCGCCTGTATCTTGATGGCCGGCTGGTCAGCGATATTTTTGGGAAACAGTTACCCGGCCCTGCGCTGGGGAACATCGCCGAGTATGGCAGCTATCACCAGTTGGCCCCTTGGGGCATGGATGTCTTGAAAGTCGGGCCAAGTTTGGGGATCGGCGGGATCGGCATCATGCGCGGTGATCAGCCCGAACAATTCGGCGCTGTTCCGAACCTTTCCGCTAGCATCGCAAAGAGCGGCGGTACGGACGGTGCATTCACCATCTCAGCCGGAGGGATCAAGGGACCATCGGGCAACACTGGCGGCTTTGTCGCCAACTACGCAATCGGATCCAACAGCCCACTCACGCGGGTCAGAGTAAATGCCGGTGGCAACCTTCCGCTGGCAACAGGCATCGTTATGCATGACGGGGCTGAATTGCTTCAATCGAGAAGCGCAAGCGGCGACTGGCGCTATGTCGCGACATGGGGCGATATGCAAAGCGAGAACAAGGACGGCCTCGGCATGGCGTTGTTCTATCGCGTTGATCAGGCGACCTATGGCGGACTTGCCAATTCAACCCACTACGTCGCCTTTAATCAGCCAAAATTTGAATACGCATTCCTGGCCTCATGGGAACGCGACCTCTCTGGCGTCAAATCGCGACAAGCGTTTGAGGCGTTGTTGACTCAAGAACTTGCCGCACTTGAAGGAGCAACCGAATGACCCGCAAATTCTTGAGCTTGCTCGCCGCGACCAGCGTTCTGGCGCTGACAGGATGCGCTGCAACGACCAGCTTTGCTAACACTGCCAGCGAGCCTGTAGATACGGCAACAGCCACTGTCGAAGCGCCCCGCCCCAACGTGCTGCTGATCCTGTTCGACGATATGGGTTACGGACAGCTGGGGATCACCGGTCACGACATCATCAAGACGCCCAATATTGATGCGCTCGCCCGCGAAGGCATGATCTTTGCCAATGGGTATGCGGGCAGCACAGTCTGCTCCCCCTCGCGCATCTCGCTGATGACTGGCCGCGACGCCTCACGTCTCAGCAGCACAGCCAACACAGTCTCCCTGAACAAGGGCGACCGCACCATGGCGCATATGCTCCGCGACGCGGGCTACACCACTGCGCTGTTCGGCAAGTTCGGCATTGGCACGACCTTTGGCGAGACGGACCCGATGGCAATG
>CAKZSF010000231.1 GCA_937920575.1 uncultured Sphingomonadaceae bacterium
CAGAAGGTAAAGGACGCTGGCGGTCTGTTTGTTCTGGGCACCGAACGTCATGAAAGCCGCCGGATCGACAACCAGCTTCGCGGCCGTTCAGGACGTCAGGGCGATCCGGGCTTGTCGCGCTTCTACCTCTGTCTCGAAGACGATCTGTTGCGTATTTTCGGGCCGGACACGCTGTTCGCCAAAATGATGAATTCCAACTTGGAAGACGGCGAAGCGATTGGTTCCAAATGGCTCTCCAAAGCCATCGAAACCGCGCAGAAGAAGGTCGAAGCGCGCAATTATGAAGTGCGTAAGCAAGTTGTCGAATACGACAACGTGATGAATGACCAGCGCAAGGTTGTGTACGAACAACGTGCCGAAATCATGGACAGCGAAGCGGTTGATGATGTGGTCGTTGATATGCGCCACGATGCGGTCAATTCAGTCGTTGGGCGGCATTGCCCACCGGGCACATACCCAGAGCAATGGGACGTTGATGGCCTGAAAGAGGCGATCGCTGACGTGTTTGGTATCGAACCGCCGATTGATGAGTGGTTGACCGAAGATCAGGTTGAGCCGGAAATCATCGAAGAACGCATTCGCGAAATCTCGGACGGTTTGATGGACGAGAAAATTGCGGCGGCCGATCCGTCAATTTGGCGTCAGGTTGAAAAGAGCATTCTGCTGCAAAAGCTCGATTTCCATTGGAAAGAGCACCTCGCAACGCTCGATGCGCTGCGGCAGGTTGTGTTCCTGCGTGCTCATGCTCAGCGCAAGCCGATTGACGAGTATAAGCGGGAGGCGTTTGGCCTGTTTGAAGGCATGCTCTTCACCATCCGCGAAGACGTGACGCGCACGCTGATGACGAATGAACTTCGGATGGTGCCGCCCGAAGATGAATTGCCCGAGCTGCCTGACTTTATGACGGGCCATATCAATCCGCTTACCGGCGAGGACAACTCCAACGATGGTGACGGTTCGCGCATTCAGGCGCCGCTGTTCGGTTCGCTCGCCGGATCGACTTTTGCAGAAGTTGGGCCAGGTGGTTCGGCGGATCAAAACCCCTATGAAGGGATGGACATCAAGCGCAACGCGCCATGCCCATGCGGATCGGGCAACAAATACAAGCATTGCCACGGGGCTGCGGTCTGATCTGACGCGCTAGGCGAAGACAAGCGAGAGGGCGGCATAAGGCATGATGGGAATTCCCGCGCTTGCCGCTGCCTTTTTCGCAACGGCGCTGCTTTATGCCTCGGTCGGGTTCGGCGGAGGATCGACATACAGTGCTTTGCTGGCGCTTTCGGGCTTCGACTATCGCCTGCTGCCGGTCTTGGCGCTGCTGTGCAATATCGCGGTGGTTGCGGGCAGCACAGTGCGGTTTGCGCGCGCACGTGCAACGCCTTGGAAAGGTGCCTTGCTCCTGACTGGTCTGGCAGCGCCCGCTGCTTTGGTGGGCGGATTGACCCCTATTGGCGAGGGCGCGTTCTTCACCCTGTTGGGAGGCAGTCTGGTGCTGGCTGGCGTAGCGCTGTTTGTCCCACAAAGCGTAGGTGAAGCCGAACCGCATCGGTTGGCCAAAGCGTTGCCATTTGCGGCGGTTCCGCTTGGTTTCCTTTCTGGACTGGTCGGGATCGGCGGAGGCATATTTCTCGCTCCCCTGCTTCACCTGTCCCGGTGGAACAACACGCGCGCAATCGCTGCGACAGCGAGTGTGTTTATCCTCGTGAACTCAGTATTTGGGCTGGCCGGGCAGTTGATCAAAAACGGGCCCGACCGTTTGAGTGAAGCAGCGGCGATTGGCCTGCCTTTGATGATCGCAGTGGTGATCGGCGGCCAGATCGGGAGCTTTCTGGCACTGCGGATGTTTACTCCGCAGCTTATTCGCTGGCTGACTGCGGCGTTGACCAGTTGGGTTGGATTGCGGTTGCTGTTTGGTTTGTAGGTTGGAGCGACAGCACGCTCAGCCACAACTACGACTTTAGCTGCTCTTTCAACTCATCCAGCCACGGCTCAAACGGCTTCCACGCGTCTTGCCCTTTGCGGTTAATTGGCTGACGCACTTGTTCTGATGAGGCGGTGCGGACAGCGCGATCAGTTTTGTGGAACTGCAGACAGGCTTCTTCGAATTCGACGCCGATAAAGTCGAGCATGCGGCGCGTTTCACCCTCTTGATCATCCAGCACATCTTCGTGCTGCACGCGCAGGACTTTGCCGGGCAGCACTGCGTCCCAATGATCCATCAGCGCGACATAATCGGCATAGTACCGGCCGATTTCATGCAGTCCGTAAGTGAATTCTTGCCCCTCCGCGAACAGCTGTTTGAAGCCAGAGAAGCAGCAATCCATGGGCGCGCGGCGAGCATCGATAATCTTCGCGTTGGGCAGGATCAGATGGATCAAGCCAATATGGCGAAAATTGTTCGGCATCTTGTCAATGAAGAACGGCGCGCCTTGCCGGTGTACGCGCGTGTCTTCGATGAATTTTGCACCAAACTCGGTGAGTTGCTCGGCCGAGAGATCATGCAGGATTTCGGGGTAGCGCGATTGCCCTGCTTTGCGCCCGCGCAGCCTGTGGGCGAGGGCAAGAATGTTGGGCAGTTCTAACGTGCCGTCGATCTGCGAATGGCTGGCCAGAATTTGTTCGAGCAGCGTCGAACCCGCGCGCGGCAGGCCCAGAATAAAGATCGGGTCAGCCGCGTCATGACCGGCACCGGCATGTTTTTCGAAAAGGCCTGCTGTGCAAAGCTCGTGCTGCTTAGCCAATTCGGCAGTCATCGTGTCGGCGCTATAACGGGTTTGCGCGCGTTTCAGTGCGTTGCCCGCATCATAGTGCTGGAAACTGGCCTCATACTCCTTGCGATCCTCAAACGCTTTACCGAGTGCGAAGGAGATGTTGACCCGGTCCATGAAGACAAGGTCATCGCGATCGATCTGCGCTTGCATGGCAGCAATCTCGCTGTCTTCGAAGCGGTATGTTTTGAGGTTGGCCAGCGCATACCACGCATCGCCATTGTCGGGCTTTGCCGTGTAGGCTGCGCGGTAGCTTGCAATCGCATCGTCTTGGTCGCCCATCGTCTTCAGCGCATGGCCGCGACTGGTGAGCGTGGCCGGATCGTTTGGCAGTTTCGCCAGCACTGCATCGAACAGTTCGAAGGCGCGCGTATAATCACCGGTCTGCATGCTTTCGATCGCGAGGTGCGATTGGAACAGCGGACTGTTTGGATCGCGGGCATAAAGCGTTTCAGCCTCTTCCCGCGCGCGCTCAAATTTTTGGCGTCGGCGTAGCGCATCAATATAATCGAGCCGCAATTGCACATTGTCAGGCGCAAAGGTCACGGCGCTTTCCAGCAGGAATTCCGCATCATCCAGAATGCCCAGCTCCACGCCGATTCTGGCGAGAAGGCGCATGGCCTCCACGTCCTTGGGATTGCGTTGCAGGTAGTGCCGGCAGATCTCTTCTGCACGCAGCAACCGTCCCTCATGCAGATGGTTGGTGACCGCCAAAATCTCTTGGGGAAGGGCGGACACCCGCTCGAACTGTAGCTTTGCCGCTTGGGCCTGTTCCTGTCGGCCCGCATCCGCCTGAAGGCGCGCTTGTTCGCGCCAGCTGGCTGCCAGAGCGGGGTTGAAACGCGTGGCACGGGCAAATGCATCCAACGCAGCACCCTTGCGCCCTTGCGCCAATGCAAGATGGCCTTCCTCTTGCCATGCGCGACCATATTCGGGTGTTGCAGCATGCAGCTGAGTTAAATGGCCTGCTGCTGCATCAAATCGTTTCAGGTAGCGGCAAGCAACCGCTGCGATATAGAGCGCGTCAGCGTTACCCGGATCTTCTCTCAGCGAATTCTCGGCCAAGTTCAATCCACTAGCAAAGTCGCCCTTCTGCAGAGCATCTTGCCCGGATTTGAGCATGTCAGTTACGTCGGCCATGCGCTGCTCCTACAAAGCAAATCGGCGGAGGAGAACCCAAAAGGTTCGCCCCCGCCGTTTCATTCCATCATCTGATGGGTCGCCAAAGCGATCAGTAGTCGTATCCGACGCGCAGGCCAATTGTGCGCGGACGGTTGGTGATGATCCGTTCGCGATCATTGCCAAACACGCCAGACACTTCGGCTCGCTCGTCAAACATGTTCTCACCGAACAGTTCGATCACCCAATTGTCCGTCTTGATCCCCAAAGAGAGGTCAGCGACGGTGTAGGAATCGAGCTTGATCTTGTTGATCTCGATGATGTCGGTGAATTTCGACGCGGAGTGATTCACTTGCGGCTGAACATAGGCCTGAACAGTGTCGCTCAAGTCCCATTCGTAACGCAAACGGACATTGCCCTGGAAGCTCGGCGCGAAGGCCAGTTC
>CAKZSF010000232.1 GCA_937920575.1 uncultured Sphingomonadaceae bacterium
GTGCTGCGCCTTCTCGACATTATAGTCAGAGCTTTGCAGCAATTTCAGGATGATATTCTCGACATCTTCACCCACATAACCGGCTTCGGTCAGCGTGGTCGCATCGGCCATCGTGAACGGCACGTCGAATGTGCGCGCCAGCGTTTGCGCGAGCAGCGTCTTGCCGCAGCCGGTTGGGCCTACCAGCAGGATGTTGGACTTCGCCAGCTCAACATCGCCGGCTTTGCCGCCATGCTTCAGGCGCTTGTAGTGGTTGTGCACCGCGACCGAGAGCACGCGTTTCGCGCGGTCTTGCCCGATGACGTAATCATTGAGCGTTTCAAAAATATCGATCGGCGGGGGAACGCCGCCATCGCTCTTCGCGCCAAGGCCTGCCTTGGTCTCTTCACGGATAATGTCGTTACAAAGCTCAACGCACTCATCGCAGATGAACACGGTTGGGCCAGCGATCAGCTTGCGCACTTCGTGCTGTGACTTGCCGCAGAAGCTGCAATACAGCGTGCTTTTGGAGTCTGATCCGCTCAATTCAGTCATAAAACGTTCCCAACCCCCTGATGGGGAATTTCAAGGTGACCACCCTAACCCATGAATTCTGATGGTCAATATCGCGCGGCCTAGCACTTCCGGCTTTCCAGCCGCTGAAGTGACAAGGTTGCTAAAGAGTGACAGTTAACGTCTCAGAAGGGGGCACAACCCCGTAGAGACCCTACGACAATCGCTCAAAATCACTCTGGCGCGCCGCCTGATCCTTTATCTTCGCCGGGCTTTTCGTCCTCGGGGCGAGTTTCGAAAACCTTGTCGACCAGACCGAATTTTTTGGCTTCTTCGGCTTCCAGGAATGTATCGCGGTCCATCGCCTTCTCGATATCTTCGAGGCTTTGGCCGGTGTATTTGACGTAGAGATCGTTCATCCGCGAGCGAATGCGCAGGATCTCGCGCGCCTGAATTTCAATGTCGGACGCCATGCCGCGTGCGCCGCCGGACGGCTGGTGCACCATGATCCGTGCATTCGGCAGCGCAATGCGCATGCCCGGCTCACCCGCTGCGAGCAGGAAGCTGCCCATTGATGCGGCTTGGCCCATGCACACGGTCGAGACGCGAGGCTTGATGTATTGCATCGTGTCGTGGATCGCCATGCCAGCGGTCACAACGCCGCCGGGCGAATTGATGTACATGCTGATTGGCTTGGAAGGGTTTTCACTTTCCAGAAACAGCAGCTGGGCGGTGATCAACGAAGCCATGCCATCTTCGACCTGACCGGTTACAAACACGATGCGTTCGCGCAGCAGGCGGCTGAAGATATCAAACGCGCGCTCACCCCGGCTGGTCTGCTCCACCACGGTGGGCACAAGCGCGCCCGTCAATGGGTCGTGCGTGAATTGGCCCTGCGCACCGAAAGTTTCGCCTTTGTCACCGAGCAGATCGATCATGGAAAGTCCTCTTGAATAAGTTGCGATGCTGTATGTCGGACGTCCGGGCGCGATGTTCAACCCCGTTAAGGAAGCTGATCAGGATATCCCCAAGATCAGCGGGATTCAGGAACCCGTCGCGGCGCAAGAGCGTTTCACCGCCTTGTAAGAAGATTTCACGCAGTTGGTCGATAAGAGGCAGGCGATGATCGAGTCGCCCGCGCCTCTTTCTTCGCGACAAACCATGGCGCAAGGCAGAGGTACAGTTTGCACAGTTTTCAAACTCCTAAGCGCGTTTCGATCCTGCTGACCGGGGTGTCGGCATGTGCCCTTGCGCCCATTGCCGCGGCGCAAGAGGCTGAGCAGGCACCGATCGAGAGCGAAGCCATTTCGCAAACTAGCGAGCAGCGTTCGAATGTTTTTGAGCCTGTCTATTTCGAACGGTTCGCCCCGCGCACTGCCCTCGATATGATCGATCAGATCCCTGGTTTCCAAGTGCAAGGCGGCGGCGGCGGTGGCCGCGGTTTGGGTCAAGCCAATCAGAATGTGCTGGTCAATGGCGAGCGGCTTTCCAGCAAGAGCGACGATGTGCGCGACCAATTGCAACGTATTCCCGCAAGCGACGTAGTCCGGATTGAAATTGTTGACGGCACCAGTCTCGACGTCCCCGGCCTGTCTGGGCAAGTCGCCAATGTGATCGTCGATCTGAAAGGGGTCGCCGGCAGTTTTCGTTGGAAGGGGCGTCTGCGCGATACCGCATGGGGGCCCGAATATCTCGGCGGCGAAGTTTCAGTTGCGGGCACCACTGGCGATTTGACTTTCACTGTCGCACTGGAAAACCCAAACAATCGCTTCGGATCGGAAGGGCCAACCACCATCCGCGATAGTCAGGGTGATCTGATCCAGATCGAGGAAACCGATCTGGAAGGGCGTTTTGACAAACCCCAGATATCCGCAAACCTCGGCTATCAGTTCAGCCCGAATGTCAGCGCGACGCTCAACCTCTCTTACAATCGTGGATGGTTCCGCCGTTTCACCGATGAAGCGATCTCCGGCCCCTTGGTCGACACCAATCTGCGCAGCATCCGGTTTCGCGAGAATGGTCATGAGTATGAGATCAGCGGCGATCTCACATTTCCTGTCGGCCCGGGCAGCTTGAAACTGATCGGGGTTGATCGGTTTGACCGGGAAAAGGCGCGCCAGACGGTCGTGCAAGACTTTGAGGACTCGCAGATTGTGACCACGGGTAGCCGGTTCACCCGCATTGATGGCGTGGGCGAACGCATCGGGCGGGCCGAATACAATTTCCCGTTCTGGGGTGCCGATTGGCAATTGGCCGGTGAAGCAGCGTTCAATCGCCTCGACCGGATCTCAGGCCTGTTCGAACTCGACACGAATGGCGACTTCATTGAACTGGATTTTCCGGAGGGTACAGGCGGTGTCACAGAGGACCGCTACGAAGTGTCGGCCAGCGTTAGCAAGGCATTGACCGACCGGCTAAGCCTGCAAGCCAATTTTGCTTACGAATTTTCAAAGCTAAAGCAGACCGGCAGCGCCGCCAACGCGCGCAGTTTCCGCCGTCCGAAGGGCTCCGCCTCGCTTGCGTGGAACAATGGCAAAGGTCTTGATATCACTTTGACGGGTGAACGCCGTGTGGGTCAGCTGTCTTTCGGAGACTTCCTGGCTCGCGTAAACGTCGATGATGAGAACGGCAATGCGGGCAATAACGAGTTGGTGCCTTCGCAAACGTGGGAAGTGCAGCTTGATATCAACAAAACACTGGGCGCGTGGGGCTCCACCAGCCTGATATTTGAGCAGCGCTGGATCGAGGATTTCCTCGCCCTCATCCCGCTCGATGATCTGAGCGGTGAGGCGCGCGGTAATATTGACAATGCCCGCCGGACCGAGATCGAATGGACGACAACGCTAAAGCTCGAGCCGCTTGGCTGGAACGGGGCGCAACTGGATGTCCGTTTGGAGTATGAGGAAGGCGAAGTGCGCGACCCATTGACGGGCAATTTGCGTGATTTCTCCCCCGGCCGCGACCGAGAGGCAGACATTGAA
>CAKZSF010000233.1 GCA_937920575.1 uncultured Sphingomonadaceae bacterium
GGTGATTTGCCGCTTGGTTCATCCGGACGATCAATTTTGCCGGTTTCGAGCAGCTGGGTGATTTCGTCACCAGTTAGCGTCTCATATTCCAGCATCGCCTGGGCGAGCAAATGCAGCTTGTCCTCTTGCTTGGTCAGGATGTCCGTCGCGCGTTTCAGGCCGCCTTCGACCAGATCCTTGATCTCTGCATCGATCAGCTTGTTGGTTTCGGCGCCGCCCATAGTACGAGAGGTCTGCCCCATGCCGAGATAGCCCTCTTGGCTTTGCTCATATTGGAGCGGGCCAAGTTTGTCGGACATGCCCCATTTGGTGACCATGTTGCGGGCCAGATCAGTGGCGTATTGAATATCGCCAGAGGCACCGGAGGAAACCTTGTCGTGCCCGAAGATGATTTCCTCTGCCACACGGCCGCCCATCGCCACTGCCAAATTGGCGTGCATTTTGTCGCGGTGGTAGGAGTAATTGTCCCGTTCTGGCAGGCGCATCACCATGCCCAGCGCGCGGCCCCGTGGGATAATGGTCGCCTTGTGAATCGGGTCGGATGCAGGCTCGTTCACGCTGACGAGCGCGTGGCCCGCCTCGTGATAGGCCGTCATCTTCTTCTCGTCCTCGGTCATGACCATCGATTTGCGCTCTGCGCCCATCATGACCTTGTCTTTCGCGTCCTCAAATTCCTGCATTGCGACCAGACGCTTGTTGCGGCGCGCGGCCAGCAGGGCAGCTTCGTTCACAAGGTTAGCGAGGTCTGCACCGGAAAAGCCCGGCGTGCCGCGCGCAATGGTGCGCGGGTTGACGTCAGGGGCCAACGGCACTTTCTTCATGTGCACGTCGAGGATTTTCTCGCGGCCATCAATATCTGGCACGGGCACCACAACCTGACGGTCAAACCGGCCCGGACGCAGCAGCGCGGGGTCGAGCACATCAGGGCGGTTGGTCGCCGCCACGATGATGATGCCTTCATTCGCTTCGAAGCCATCCATTTCGACCAGCAGCTGGTTGAGCGTCTGCTCGCGCTCGTCATTGGAGTTGCCGAGGCCGTGGCCACGGCTGCGACCCACTGCATCAATTTCGTCGATAAAGACGATACAGGGCGCGTTTTTCTTGGCCTGTTCAAACATGTCGCGCACGCGGCTGGCGCCAACGCCGACGAACATTTCGACGAAGTCAGAGCCCGAAATGGTGAAGAACGGTACGCCTGCTTCACCCGCAATTGCGCGAGCAAGCAGCGTTTTACCGGTACCCGGCGAGCCGACCAGCAGCGCGCCTTTCGGGATTTGACCGCCCAGCTTTGAAAAGCGCGTCGGATCTTTCAGAAATTCGACGACCTCTTCCAGCTCTTCGCGCGCTTCATCAATGCCGGCCACATCGGCAAAGGTTACTTTGCCCTGTTTCTCGGTCAGCATTTTTGCCTTGCTCTTGCCAAAGCCCATCGCACCGCCAGCGCCGCCGCCCTTCTGGACCTGGCGCAAAGCGAAGAACGCAATGCCGAGGATCAACAGGAATGGTAAGGATTGAACCAGAATGACCAGCAGTAGACTGGTCTCTTCCTTCTCGGCTCCGCTGAATTTGACGCCGTTCTTTTCCATCAGCTCGGGCAGCGTTGTGTCGCCCGGCACAGGCGTGGTCACGAAAATGTCGCCATTGTCGAGCTTGCCGGTGATCTTGTCAGAGCTCATGCTGACTTCCTCAACCGTACCCTCGGCCACTTTGGCGCGGAAATCGGAATAGGCCATTTGGTCAGCCTGAGGCTGGCCCGCATTGCCAAACATCGACACCACCAGCAGCAATGCCATGAAGATTCCGCCCCAAACAAGGAGCGTCTTCATCCAGGGATTGTTGCCGCCCTCTTCTGGGCCTTGGGGGTCACGCCGGTCGTCCATATTTCATGTCCTGCAAAAACTGTGCTTCCAATGTAGGCACAAGAGGGTGAATGGCAAGTTGCTACCGCCGCTCGGTATCTCCCAAATCGAACGAAATATCAGATCAGTGTGATCAGATAGCCAATATAGGCGGTGTAGGCGGCAAGCAGGGCGATCCCCAACGCGCGTCCCAGCTTGGCCAAAAACGCGCAAGCAACGGCCAGTATCACCGCGCTGCCAACGACCAATGGCCATTCGGGCATGTTGAGTTCTGCCGGCGGAGCGATGGGCGCCAAAATCATGGTTGCGCCGCCAATTGCGAGCAGGTTGTAAATATTCGACCCGATCACATTGCCCAGCGCAATGCCGCCTTGTTTCTTGAGTGCGGCCGCGACCGAGGCTGCCAGTTCGGGCAACGATGTGCCAATCGCGACCACGCTGACACCGATGAGTGTCTCGCTCATCCCGGCAAGCCGCGCGAGATCAATCGCACCCGACACGAGCAGCCGCCCGCCAATCACGAGCATGATCAGGCCGACGACAAGAAAGGCGATGGGGCGTAGCCAGTCTGGTGGCGGGGCCTCCAGCTCGGGATCATCGAGATGCCACTCGGTGTCCTTCTCGTGCCCTTTCTCGGAGAAATAGGCGAAGGCGATATAGGCCAGCAACAGCGCGACCATGGCGACGCCAACCAGCACAGAGCCGATAGCGAACCAGCTGATCGCAAACACCAGCACAGACAGAGCGAGCGCCACCAGCGGATCGCGCAACCGCGCTGAGCCATGTGGGACGATGGGTGCAATCACGATCACCGCACCCAGTATCAGGAATGTGTTGGCGAGATTCGACCCAGCGATGTTGCCCCATGCGATGCCCGGTGCGCCCGACATGACCGCCTCCACACTGGTCACAAGCTCTGGCATACTGGTGCCAAGGCCGACCACGACCAGACCCACGACCAATGGCGTGACGCCTGCCTTTAGCGCCAGCCCGCTCGCGCCGCGCACCAGCACGTCGCCGCCAACCGCCAGCAGGGTCAGGCCGCCCAGCAGGGCAGCAATCAGCAACGGCATGTCCATAAAATCAATCCGTGGATTTTGCAGGCGGCGCGATGCGCAGCAAAGCGTAGCCTAGCAATGCAGAAACCAGTGAGCCGCTTAGCACGCCCAGCTTGACCATGTCGATCTGCGCCTGATCAGAGAACGCAAGGTTTCCGATAAACAGGCTCATCGTGAAGCCGATCCCGGCAATCAGCGAGACGCCGTGAATATGCCGCCACGTCAGACTGTCGGGAAGCGCCGAAATCTTCGCTTTGACGGCCAACCAGGACAGGCCCAAGATGCCGATCTGCTTACCGATCAGCAGACCCAGCGCGATGCCCAGCGGCAATGGTGCGAGCAGTGCGGCTGGCGAAACGCCAACCAGCGAGACGCCTGCATTGGCAAAGGCAAAGATCGGCACCACCACAAACGCGATCCATGGGTGCAAGGCGTGCTCCATCCGCTCTAGCGGGCGCTGGTCGCCAGCGGTCAGAGGGATTGCCATGGCGGCGGCCACGCCGGCCAGAGTCGCGTGAACGCCGGACTTCAGAACGAAATACCACAGGATGATGCCCAGGATCACATAGGGCCAAGTGTACGCCACTTTCGCCCGACCCACGATGATCAGCGCGGTCAGCATTACGGCGGCAGCGGCCAGCATGTCCGGCTTGATGTTTTCGGAATAGAACAGCGCGATCACGGCAATCGCGCCGATGTCGTCAATCACGGCAACGGCCAGCAGGAACGCTTTCAACGCCACTGGCACTCGCTTGCCCAGCAAGGCCAGAATACCCAGCGCAAAGGCAATGTCGGTCGCTGCCGGGATCGCCCAACCACGCAGGTTTTCAGGCGTGTCGGCGTTGATACCGACAAAAATCAGCGCCGGCACTGCCATCCCGCCAATCGCTGCAACGAGCGGCAAGGACGCTTGTTTCCAGCTGGAGAGCTGCCCATCGAGAACCTCGCGCTTCACTTCCAATCCAATCAGGAAGAAGAACAGCGCCATCAGCCCGTCATTGATCCACAGCAGCAGCGGCTTGTCGATGCCTGTGCCACCAAAGGTCAGCACCAGCTGTGTGTTGAGCATGCCAAAATAGCCCCCCGCGAGAGGTGAATGGGCGCCGACCAGCGCTGCCGCAGCAGCAATCATCAAAACGATTCCGCCCGCGCTTTCATCTTTCAGAAATTCGCGAAGGCTTTCAGTAATACGTGTAGGCATGGATTGATCAGTTCCCCGGTTTTAAATCAGAATGATCTGATCCAGTTTAAGTTCCGCGCATTTGAACGATTTCAGTCCAGCCATTCCAGCAGGCTG
>CAKZSF010000234.1 GCA_937920575.1 uncultured Sphingomonadaceae bacterium
CGGGGCATCAAGCCGATCATCAATCCAGCCAGCCCAAGCCTTGTTCCGGTCAGAGAAGACGATCCGGTACACCTCATCGTCGCTGGAACCCTCAACCAAAGCGCCGAGGGCTGCTGCATCGCCTTCGGCCCATTCCTGAACCATGGCATCCATTGTCGTTTTGACTTCCGGCAGGCTCGCGACAACCTGATTGAAGTAGGTGATCTGGGTTTCTTGAGGCAATGTGTCGAACATATCGATCTGGAATTGGGCAGTTTCCAGCTCACCCGTCTTCTTTTCGCCCGCTGCCTTTCGCAGCACAGTTTCGACACCGGCTTCGGGAGTCCATCCGTCGAGCAGCAGTGGCAGCATCGACAGTTGTAGCGCCGCAAACCAAGGCTCGTACCCATCAAGAGCCTCAGGCGGGATGCCCAATTCCCCAATAGCATCCTCGAAACTGGTTTTGTCTTCTTCAGAAAGCAACGAACGCAAAGTTTTGCCGGGCGGCAAAGTCCCGGCGGACACCATTGTTTGACCAGCTTCAGCGGCTTTTGTGCCATCGACTTCTGTCACCAATTCGTCCGCCTGAGTCAGCGCGGATTTGATCTGGCCGTCAAACCAGAAAACACCCTCGGGTAGAAAATGAACGGTGCCGAACAAATAGATCGTCGTGTCTTCGTCAGCCACTTTCCAAAGCGCGGGCCCCATTTCCAGCGAACTTGCCGCGACGGCCTCGACCGGTTGCAGCGAGGGCGTCGAATGCGGATGCGCGCAAGCGGGCGCGGATAACGCTAACGCGCCAAGAGATATGGATTGGATCAGGGCTTTGATCATTTGGTGTGCGTTCCTTTGTTTGCTCAACCCAAACTAGCGCAAAGTCAGCGCCATCCAAGCCGTCTTGCGCAGAAAGTTACAAAATAGACGCCGCAAGTCGCGAAGAACATGATCCTGGGCATCGGGAATTCAACCAGCCCCTTGTCATGCAGATAGTGCCACATTGGATAGACTGGAATGAAGAATGCCAACGCGTAATAGGCGGACCACAGACAATCCTCGCGCTCGACTTCATCAATCCGATTCAAGAAATCCCGCGCAAACCAAATAAAGACCGCGATCCAGCTCACGGCAGCAATGAACGCGACAGAAGTCGGCAGAGTGCCTTGGCTAGCAAGGGTAATCAGGCCTGCTATCGCTCCTAAGACGATGACGGCGATAACGGTCGAAACGAATTGATAGCGCCAATAACCTTTCTGTGATTGCGTGTGCTTGGCCTCGCCGCTTTCGGTATTGGGTGCATTATTGGCCATCATCGAAAATCTCCTCGATTGGCAGGTTGAACAAGCGCGCAATTCGGAATGCGAGCGGTAAGGAAGGATCGTGCTTGCCTGTTTCGACAGCGTTCACGGCTTGGCGTGAAACGCCCAAGCGGCCGCCAAGTTCGGCTTGGCTCCAACTGCGTTCGGCGCGCAGCACTTTCAGTCGGTTCTTCATGATCATGGATACCTGACAAATTGTCAATATAACCTGACTTTAAGCAACTGATCTGAGTTGTCAAGTATACCTGACTTCGAATTTTTGATGCTTTCCATTCATGCGCCGTTTTGGTCGTGGTGCTTCCGGAGAATGACTGTTAGAGCGCGACCCAAGGAGAGCGATGCCATGACCACCATTCACAAGCGCACCTGCCATATCTGCGAGGCCAATTGCGGCATTTTGGTGGAGCTGGATGGACGCAAGGTCGTCTCGATCAAAGGCAATCCCGACAATCCGCTCAGCCGCGGGCATATCTGCCCTAAGGCCACCGCGATTGCCGATTTGCAGGATGACCCAGACCGGCTGCGTAAGCCAGTGAAACGTGTCGGCGATGAATGGCAGGAGCTCGACTGGGACACAGCCTATCGCGAAATTGCCGAGCGTGTGGTCGCGTTGCAGAGCGAGGGGGTCAAGCAAGCCTTCTACCGCGGAAATCCCGGCGCGCATGATTATGCGCTTTCAACGCAATCCGGCTATTTGCAGCGAGCGGTCGGGGCGCGGGGGACCTATTCTGCCTCTACGCTCGATCAGATCCCGCACCACTATGCGCAGTTCCAGCTTTACGGCCATGTCAGCCTGGCCGCAGTGCCCGATATCGACCGCTGCCAATATCTGGTGATGGTCGGCGGCAATCCGGCTGCGTCCAATGGCAGCCTGTGGACGGTGCCCGATTTCAAAAAGCGGCTGAAAGAGCTGCAAGCGCGCGGCGGCAAAGCGGTGGTCGTCGATCCTAGGCAAACCGAGACGGCGAAGCTCGCCGATCACTGGTTGCCAGTCAGGCCCGGCACCGACACCGCGCTGCTGCTGGGCATTTTGAAATGCATTCTGGATGGCGGCGCTGAATTGCGGGAAGGCTTGGCTGAGCTGGTTGCTGACAGCTGGGCACGGCTGCAACCGATGGTCGACAAGCTTGATCTGGAGGCGCTGTCGGCCCATTGCGGGATTGCCACTGACGAGATACGCGAAATCGCCGCGCAGATGACCAACGGGCAACCTGCGGCGATTCATGGCCGGCTGGGCGTGTCAGTGACGGAACACGGCGCGCTGAACCAATGGCTTGTCAATCTGATCAATTTGGCATCGGGCCATCTTGATCGAGAGGGCGGGGCGATGTTCCCGCAGCCGCTCATGGATTTGGTCGGGCAAGTCGGTCGCGGCAATATCCGCACGGTTGAGACCGCGCGCGGCACGCTCCCCTCTATCATGGGTGAAATTCCGACTATCGCGCTGGCAGACGAGCTGACGCGCGATGATGATCAGCGCATCCGCGCGCTCTATGTGATCGCGGGCAATCCAGTGCTTTCCGCGCCCGATGGCAGGCGCACCGAACAAGCGCTGGAGCAACTCGATCTAATGGTTGCGATGGACATGTATGTCACAGAGACGACGCGCCACGCGCACTACATCCTGCCGCCGTGTGGCCCGCTGGAGAAGGATCACTACACTTTCTTCTTTGGTCCACTTTCGGTGCGCAATTATGGTTCCTATTCCGGGCCAGCTTTCGACATGGAAGAGGGCGCGAAGGCCGATTGGCAGATTGCCAGCGAGCTCACCTCTGCGATTATGCAGGCGAAAGGCGACCCTGCGCCCAATTTTGACACACCGCGCGAGCGGTTGGACTCGATGTTGCGCGCCTCTCCCGCCGGAATGACGCTGGCAGAGGTCGAGGCGCAGCCTGACGGGATTGATCTTGGCCCGATGCAGCCATGTCTCGCCGATCGTTTGCAAACGAAGAGCGGCAAAATCGAGGTCTGCTCCGACGCGCTAATTGAGGACTGCGCGCGCTTTGCAGCAACGCTTCAGGAGGCCGCGCCTGACAGCCTCAGCCTGATCGGGCGGCGCCATGTCCGCTCTAACAACAGCTGGTTGCACAATTCTCAGCGCCTGGTGAAAGGCAAAGATCGCTGCACTCTGCTGATGCATCCTGATGATGCAGCGATGCGAAAGCTGGCCGATGGCGACCTTGTGGCCATTACGAGCCGGGTTGGAACAGTCAGTGTCGCACTCGAGATCACCGATGATATGATGCAAGGCGTTGTTTCCCTGCCGCATGGCTATGGCCATCATCGCGACGGCGTGGGCTGGAAAACGGCCGCGGCCAATGCGGGTGTTTCGATCAACGACCTGACCGATCCAGAGCGGTTTGATCGCCTGACGGGCAATGCGGTTTTAAATGGCACGCCTGTCACAGTCGAAAAATCGGCGGAAATGGTCGCGGCGGAGTAACGCTCGGCATTGACCGGCCCACGGGCTTACGCCATGGGCTGC
>CAKZSF010000235.1 GCA_937920575.1 uncultured Sphingomonadaceae bacterium
ATCGGCGGCGGCCAGCTCTTCGCCCAGCCGTTTGCGCACGGCATCGCCTTGCTCGATTTCCTTAATCAAACCCTCGGGTTTGGCCGCAGTAACTGCCCGTTCTTGCTCGATTTCCTCAAAGCGGCGCTCCATTTCCGCCAACCGCCGCGAGGCATCGCCCGACCGGGCTTCCCAACCAGCTATGTCAGACTTTTGCGCAGCCACGCGTTCACGCGCGACGGCCAATGCCTGATCATGCGCAGCGAGCTGGGCAAGCGCGGATTGCACCGCACTGCGGGCGGCGTCGTTTTTTGCTTGCGCGGCATCCAGAGTGGCGCGCCCGCTTTCTGGATCAGGCAAAGTGGCACGTTGTTCCTTGGCCGCGGCCAGTTCAGCTTCAGCTTGCTTGCGCTGCTCGGCCAGATCGGCCTCAGAGCGGGCGAGTTCTTCGAGACGTGCGGCCAACCGTTCACGCTGGCTTTCCGCTTGGTCGAGTGCGCGCAGAGCGTTGCGTTCGGCATCGACAGCAGAGGAAACCGCGCGCTCCATCACGATCAACCGGGTTTGCAACTCGCTGAGCTCGGATTGGGCAGAGGATTGTTGGCTCTCAGCGGCTTCGGCGGCGGATTGCAGCGCGGGCAATTGCGCGTCCAATTCTGCAAAGCGGTTCTCCGCCTCCAATAACGCGGCTTCGCTACCGCCTTCGCCGCGCGCGACAAACCCGTCCCAGCGGCGCAGCATGCCTGATTGTGTGACCAGCCATTCGCCGGGTGACAATGTGCGCCCATCATCTGCGTCGGCGACATGCACCATTGCAAGGCGGGCTTTCAACTGCTCGGGACAGTCGATCACGTAGTCAGACAGACTGTGCGCGACTGGTTTGGCGGCGGCTTTCCCTGTCCAAAACCGTCCGTCTTCTTCGCCCGGTGCGGCGCCCAATGCGGCCTTGGCATCGCGGCCCAATGCAGCCGCGAGCGCGCGTTCATAGCCAGGCTTCGCGCGCACCTTGTCGAGCGCACGGGGCAGGCCATGCTTGCCGCTGGCTTGGCGAGCGCGCGCTTCGCGGTCCCGTTTCAAGCCATCATATTCCCGCTCAATGCCGCTCACTTCAGCGCGTGCGGCGGAAAGTGCGGCTGCTGCTGCGTCGCGCGCCTCGGCCAATGCTGCCTTGCGCGATTGCTCGCTTTCCAATTCGGCCTTGGTATCGTCCAGAGCCTTTGACGCCTCTTCTGCTGCTGTCTTGGCGGTAGCAACTGCCGCATCGGGATCGCCAGAGCTGGTCAGCTCATCGCGTGTCGCCGCTTGCCGTTCGGCTTCCGCATTCAACCGTGCAAGCCGCGTTTCGGCCTGCGCAATCGCTGCATCGGCCACGCGCCATTCGGCCTCTACTCCGGCGTGTTCGGCGGTCGCATTGGCCAGCGCCAGTTCGGCAGCACGGCCAGCGGCCTCTGATTTCTCTGCCGCGCGGGCAAAGGCGGGGCGCGCTTCGTCATCTTCCGCGAGCTTAGCTTCGTTCGCGCGCAGATCTTTCTGCAAAGCGGCAATCGCGCTCGCCGCATCTTTGGTCAGGCGGTCAGTTTCACCGCGATCCTCTTCCAACCGCTGCTTCTGGCGGTCGAGGTCTGCAAGCCGCTGTTCGGCCGCTTCCAACTGGCTGGTGAGCGCTGCCATACGGTGGCCATGCGCGCTCGCATCATCGCGGCGGTCGGCCAGTTCCTCGCGTGCAGCGGCCAATGTCTTGGCCAGTTCATGTTGCTGATTTTGAATTTCCTCAGCCGACTGCTTGGCGACGTTGACCAGCGCGTCGGAGGTTTCCGCCTCCTTGCGCGCCGCCTCTGCGCTCGCGGCTGCATCGCGCCAGCGTGCATAGACCAGCCGCGCTTCTGCGGTGGTGATCTGGTCGGTCAGTTTTTTGTAGCGCTCAGCCTGTTTCGCTTGGCGTCGCAGCGAGGATATCTGGCTGTCTAGCCCGGCCATCAAATCCTCGAGCCTCGCCAGATTGCGCTCCGTCTGTCGCAGCTTGTTCTCGGCATCGCGGCGTCGGACATGCAGGCCTGCAATACCGGCGGCTTCTTCCAGCATCTGCCGACGTTCGGTCGGCTTGGCGGCGATCACTTGCGCGATTTTGCCTTGGCTCACCAAGGCAGGGGAATGCGCGCCGGTGGCGGCATCGGCGAAGGTTAGCGCGACATCTTTGGCGCGCACATCCTTGCCATTCACGCGATAGGCGCTGCCCGATCCGCGTTCGATCCGGCGCATGACTTCGAATTCATCATTGTCATCGCCGACACCCTGCAGCATGACCTCGGCAAAGTCGCGGGGCGGGCGCTGTTCTGTGCCAGCGAAGATTACGTCATCCATCCCGCCAGAGCGCATGCTCTTGGGCGAGTTTTCGCCCATGACCCAGCGGATCGCCTCCAGCAGATTGGATTTGCCGCAGCCATTTGGCCCGACAACGCCCGTCAGTCCGGGTTCAACGCGCAATTCGGCAGGTTCGACGAAGCTCTTAAAGCCAGATAGCCTGAGCTTGCGAATGATCATC
>CAKZSF010000236.1 GCA_937920575.1 uncultured Sphingomonadaceae bacterium
TGCAAGGCGAGGCGCTGACGGGAACGCTCACGATAACTTTGATCGACATGGGTGAAACGACTTCGATTCAGTGGGAGTATGTCGTTGGAGGCTATTCCCGCTTCCCGCTGAAAGACATCGCTGCGGCGGTTGATGGCGTACAAACAGAGCAACTCACACGCCTTGCGGCGCTGTTCCCGAGCCGGGTGGAAGACGCCGAATAGGAGCATTTGCGTAGGCTGCTTTTGACTAGCGCTTGGCGCTGGGTTACAAGCAGGCAATCACGGGTCGAAACAGCGGTTGATCTTGCATGGTCAATGGCTGGTTGACGTTGCGCGCGAATCGCATTAAGCGACCTCTCATATTCGACAAGAACGGTCATGTCCGGCAGGCGGCAGCCAATTGCGCGCCATCCGGGCTTTTTGCCGTTTGGGGATCCGCCCCGTTTGTCGAAAAATCGCTATGAGATAGGGGCTGGCCCCTTCGTCCGATTGGATGAATTTGCCTACCCCCTGTGGAGCATGGAGACGTAAGTGGCTCGTATTGCCGGGGTAAATATCCCAACAAACAAGCGTGTAATCATCGCGCTTACCTACATTCACGGGATCGGTCGCCAGACTGCCGTGGATATCGCTAACAAGCTTGGCATCGATCACACCCGCCGGGTGCAAGATCTGACGGACGCAGAAGTTCTGCAAATCCGTGAGGCGATTGATGCGGATCACACCGTGGAAGGCGATCTTCGTCGTAACACGGCCATGAACATCAAGCGTCTGATGGACCTGCGGTCTTACCGTGGTCTGCGCCACCGTGCCGGTTTGCCCGTGCGCGGCCAGCGTTCACACACCAACGCTCGTACTCGCAAGGGTAAGGCGAAACCGATCGCAGGCAAGAAGAAGTAAGCACAGCGCCCCATGCGTTGGGGCGGCTTACATTCTCTTCTCTCAGGAAATTAGGATACAGCTACAATGGCACGCGAACCAGGTCGGGTTAGAAAACGCGACAAGAAAAATATCAGCAGCGGCGTTGCGCATATCAATGCCAGCTTCAACAACACGATGATCACCATCACCGATGCGCAGGGCAATGCAATCAGCTGGTCCAGCGCTGGCATGATGGGCTTTAAGGGCAGCCGTAAATCGACCCCTTATGCAGCTCAGGTCGCAGCGGATGATGCCGGCAAGAAAGCTGCCGAGCATGGTGTGCGCACGTTGGAAGTTGAAGTGAAGGGTCCAGGCTCTGGCCGCGAAAGCGCGCTGCGTGGTCTGGCAGCTGTTGGTTTCACGATCACTTCGATCCGCGACGTCACGCCGATCCCGCACAATGGCGTACGGCCGTCCAAGCGTCGTCGCGTCTGAATTCGAACCTGCCGGGCGGAAGCTGCTTTCGCCCACCTCATTCGGATCGGCCGCGACGCTCTAACCAGCGCAGCGGCTGTTCTTGCTAAAAAATTCGACCCCAGGGGAAATCCATGTCCGTGAACACAAAAAATTGGCAGGAACTGAAAAAGCCTAACACCCTCGAAATCAAAGAGGGCACTGACAAGAAACGCAAGGCCACTTTTGTGGCAGAGCCGCTTGAGCGTGGTTTCGGCCTGACGCTGGGCAATGCTCTGCGCCGCGTTTTGCTGTCCAGTCTGCAAGGTGCTGCGATCACCTCGATCAAGATCGAGAACGTGCTGCACGAATTCTCTTCGTTGGCTGGCGTTCGTGAAGATGTCACCGACATCGTTCTGAACGTGAAACAGATCGCTCTCAAAATGGAAGGCGAAGGCGCCAAGCGTCTGCAGCTTTCTGCAACCGGCCCAGGCGAAGTGAAAGCTGGCGACATTGCTGTCACTGGCGACATCGAGGTGCTGAACCCAAATCTGGTGCTGTGCCACCTCGACGAAGGTGCGACGCTCAACATGGAGCTGACCGCTGACACTGGCAAAGGCTATCAGCCTGCCGTCAACAACCGTCCGGCTGATGCGCCGATTGGTTTGATCCCGGTGGATTCGCTTTACTCGCCGATCAAGCAGGTCAGCTACAAGGTTGAGAACGCACGTGTTGGGCAAGAGCTCGATTACGATAAGCTCAGCCTGTCGGTTGAAACCGATGGCACGGTCACGCCTGAAGATGCGTTGGCTTATGCTGGCCGCATCCTGCAAGACCAGCTGACACTGTTCGTCCACTTCGAAGACGGTATTCCGCAGCCACAGTCTGCAATGATCGGCCAAGCCGCTCAGCCGCAAGAAGACGATGCGAACCAGCTCAACCGCTACCTTCTCAAGAAGGTCGACGAGCTGGAACTGTCAGTGCGTTCGGCAAACTGCCTCAAGAACGACAACATCATCTATATCGGCGATCTGGTTCAGAAGACCGAAGCGGAGATGCTGCGCACGCCAAACTTTGGCCGCAAGTCGCTCAACGAGATCAAGGAAGTGCTGTCCAGCATGGGTCTGCGTCTCGGCATGGACATCCCCGGATGGCCGCCTGAGAACATCGAGGAAATGGCCAAGAAGCTCGAGCAAGAGCTGCTG
>CAKZSF010000237.1 GCA_937920575.1 uncultured Sphingomonadaceae bacterium
ATTGCCAAGCAACAGGATGGCGGCACGCGCTATTTGCGGCAGAGTTCCAATGATGCGCTGCACTTGAAACTCGATCCCTTGGTCGACACGGCGCTGGGCGATCTGGGTGCGCATCGGCAGCTGGATGATCTGAACGCCAAATATGAATGGCTGAGCGCGCTGGGCATCAACCGGCAGGGGCTGAACAAGTCCGTGACGGATCAGGGGCTCAACGGGATCTTCACCTATATGGGACGCGAGGAAATCGCCTTCCGCAAAAACCCGCTGGGTGGCTTGGGCGGCGTTGGTCGCTTGCTGAAGGATATTTTCTAGAGCGCTGTCGGCTCAGCCCCGTCAAGGACATGGGTGCAGCCCAGCGCAGCGGCGTCGCAATCCTCGCACAGCGCGGCACGGGTGCGCCAGCCTGATGCGCGCAATGTGGCTGCGGCGGCCTCGTCATAGCCGAGCGGCAGGAACAACAGATCGCGCGTTTCGGGTTGCAACACATCGGCCAGCGCATCGGGATAGAGCGTGAAGCCAGTGGCCGGCTCTGGCTCGGCCGATACGCCTGAACCGCTCTGGATCGTATAGGTGCCGCCCCGCCCCAACGCGCCGCGAACGCCCTCTGCATAGAGCGTGAAGCCGAACCAACTTTGGTATTCAAAGCCGTGCCGTTCAGTGGGATCAAGCGTGAGGCGGATCGTGTCCGGCAGTTGTGCAGCGATCTGGCGCAGGCCGTCGATCCGGCTGGTCAGCGCGCCCGGTTCGGGCAACGCAGAGTCAAACGCGGCAAGTTTGTCGATCGCGTTTGCGAAGGGGCCGGTCGCATGGATCAGCGGCAGGAACGCCTCGCCGCCCACGGCCTTAAGCCCGCCCGCATCCTTCGCGTCGAGCTCGCGCCGGATATTCGCGATCGCAGCAGGATCGAGCGGCAACGGGCCGCCCGCCAGCACGTCGACCAGATCGGGCATCGTCAGATCAACCGAGATACCCGTCGCCCCGGCAGCGGACAAAGCCTCCACCGCCAGCCGCACAAGCTCGCTCGCGGCTGCCACACTATCGATGCCGATCAGCTCGGCCCCGATCTGTGTCTTCTCGCGCGCTGGATTGAGGCCCGATGGCTTCATCGTGACAACCGGCCCGCAATAGCACAGCCGCAAGGGACGCGCGGCGGAAGACAACGACGTCGCCGCCAAGCGTCCGATCTGCGGCGTAATGTCGCTCCGCAAAGCCAAGGTGCGATAGCTCGCCGGATCGACGAAGCGGAACATGCGGCGGGTTTCTACGCCATCATTGTTGTTCGCCATTCGCCCGGCGATCGAGCGTTCAAACTCGATCAGCGGCGGATCGACCCGGTCAAAACCATGGCTGTCGAGCGCGCGCAGCATCGCATCGAGCGCCCCGGCAAAGCGCGCAGCATCACCGGGGAGGCGGTCACCCAATCCTTCGGGCAGAAGATCGTCAGTTGCATCCGTCATCGGCAGAGGCCTGTGCCGCAATCCGGCCTAGAACTCCAGTGCTTTGACAGTCTTGACGCCGTCCACCTGCTCGGCCTTGGCGACAACGTCAGCAGAGATGGGCTGGTCAACGCTCAACAGCAGCACTGCCTCGCCGCCCGTATCACGGCGCCCAAGGTGGAACGTGCCGATGTTGATGCCGCTCTCGCCCAAAAGCGTGCCGATGCGGCCAATAAAGCCCGGCGCGTCTTCGTTGACGATATAAAGCATGTGCCCCGTCAGCTCGGCCTCAATCCCGATGCCGAAAATCTCGACCAGACGCGGTGCAGAATCGCCAAACAATGTGCCAGCGACAGAGCGATCGCCCTGGCTGGTGGCGACAGTTACGCGCAGCAGCGTGTTGTAATTGCCATCACGGTCATGCCGGATTTCGCGGATATCAAGGCCGCGCTCCTTCGCCAGATAGGGCGCGTTGACCATATTCACTGTGGCGGAATAGCGGCGCATGAAACCGGCCAGAACCGCACCGGTAATCGGCTTTCCCGCAAGATCAGCAGAAGCGCCTTCGCGCTCGATGCTCATCTCGGTCAGATTGCCATGCGCCAGTTGTCCTACCAGACTGCCCAATTTCTCGGACAATTCCATGTAGGGCTTGAGCTTTGGCGCTTCTTCAGCGCTGAGCGAAGGCATATTGAGCGCATTGGTCACGCCACCATTCACGAGGTAATCGGCCATTTGCTCTGCGACTTGCAGCGCAACATTGACCTGCGCCTCTGTGGTTGAAGCCCCCAAATGCGGCGTGCAAATGAAGTTCGGCGCGCTGAACAGTGGGTGATCAGCAGCCGGCGGCTCAGTCTCGAACACGTCGAGCGCAGCACCAGCAACATGACCACTTTCGAGCATGTCCTTGAGCGCGATCTCATCGATCAAGCCACCGCGCGCGCAGTTGACGATACGAATGCCGGGTTTGGCTTTTTCAAGCCGCTCACGGCTCAGAATGTTGCGTGTCTGGTCAGTCAACGGTGTGTGCAGGCTGACGAAGTCGGCGCGTTCCAGCAGGACTTCCAGATCAACCTTTTCCATACCTTGCTCGACCGCGCGTTCTTCGGTCAGGAAGGGATCATAAGCGATCACTTTCATTTTCAGCCCAAGCGCGCGGCTCGCCACGATTGAACCAATGTTTCCGGCTCCGATCAGTCCAAGCGTCTTGCCTGTCACTTCGACGCCCATAAAATCCTTCTTGGGCCATTCGCCTGACAAGGTGCGCGCGCTCGCCTGCGGGATCTGGCGCGCCAATGCCAGCATCATGGTGATCGCGTGTTCGGCCGTCGTGATCGAGTTGCCGAACGGTGTGTTCATCACCACCACACCTTTGCCGCTGGCATAAGGAATATCGACATTGTCGACACCGATACCAGCGCGGCCGATGACTTTTAGATTAGTCGCCGCATCGAGAATTTCGGGCGTGACTGTGGTCGAACTGCGGATCGCGAGGCCGTGATAGTCGCCAATGCGGGCTTTCAATTCTTCGGGGCTCTCGCCGGTGATGACATCGACGTCGCAGCCACGCTCTTCAAAAATGCG
>CAKZSF010000238.1 GCA_937920575.1 uncultured Sphingomonadaceae bacterium
GGCCAGCGCTGCGTGATCTTCTTGTTCTTCGTCCAGAACTTCAGACCCTCCATGCCGTATTGGTCGATGTCTCCAAAGCCAGAACGTTTCCACCCGCCGAAGCTGTGATAGCTGACCGGTACGGGGATCGGCACATTGACCCCGACCATACCGACGTTCACGCGGCTCACAAATTCGCGCGCGGCATGGCCGTTGCGGGTGAAAATCGCGACACCGTTGCCATATTGGTGCTCGCTGGGCAGACGCACCGCGTCTTCGAAATCCTTCGCACGCACGATTTGCAACACGGGGCCGAAAATCTCTTCCTTGTAGCTTTCCATGTCCGGCGTGACATTATCGAGCAGCGTCGGGCCGACAAAGAAGCCCTTTTCATGCCCCTGCAGGGTGAATCCGCGGCCGTCGATCACGACTTCTGCGCCTTCTTTCTCCGCCGTGTCGATCCAGCCTTCTACGCGTGCCTTATGCTCTGGCGTGACCACCGGGCCGTAATGCGCATCGGGATCATTGGAGACACCCACACGTAGCGCGTTGATCGCGGGGATCAGCTTGGCTTTCAACTTCTCTGCAGTGTCTTCCCCCACGGGAACCACCACAGGCAGCGCCATGCAGCGTTCACCCGCCGAACCAAATGCCGCGCCCGCCAGATCGTTGACCACCTGATCCAGATCCGCGTCGGGCATCACTATGCCGTGGTTCTTCGCCCCGCCAAAGGCTTGCACCCGCTTCGCATTGGCGGTGCCGCGCGAGTAGATATATTGCGCGATGTCGCTCGAACCAACGAAACTGATCGCTGGAATATCGGGATGGTCAAGGATCGCATCGACCATTTCCTTGTCGCCATGCACGACCTGCAACAGCCCCTCGGGAGCACCTGCCTCAAGAAACAATTCGGCCAGACGGATCGGCACACTGGGATCGCGCTCTGACGGTTTCAGAATAAACGCGTTGCCAGCGGCAATCGCCATGCCAAACATCCACATCGGGATCATCGCGGGGAAATTGAACGGTGTAATGCCTGCGCCGATGCCCAGCGGCTGGCGCAGCGAATAAACATCAATGCCCGGCCCCGCCCCTTGCGTGTATTCACCCTTCAGCGCTTGCGGAATGCCGCAAGCAAACTCGATCACTTCAAGACCGCGCTGCACATCTCCCTTGGCGTCGTCGATGACTTTGCCGTGCTCGCTGGACAGCAGTTCTGCCAATTCCTGCATATTCGCTTCGATCAGCTCTTTGAACTTGAACATCACACGCGCGCGCTTTTGCGGATTGGTTGCTGCCCATTCGGGTTGGACGATCTTCGCCGTCGCCACCGCCTGATCCAGCAGATCAGCACCGGCCAGCGGAACCTCTGCCTGAACCTCTCCGGTCGAGGGGTTCCAGACCTGATGAGTGCGAGAAGCGGCGGTGTCTGCCCCGCCAACAACAAAGTGATCAATCTTGCGCATGGGATAATCTCCGAAATGTTGGGCGTTCTCTTAAAGAGTGGTGTGAGCCAAACAATCACCATTTTTGGGCTTTGACGTGGTATTTTTGCCAAACTTACGCTTATGCTGGCGGAACAAATATAGTAACGCACGCAACCAAATTGAGGAACCATAATGCGCGCAACCCCTGATTTCGATTTCCAGCTTGGCGAGAGCGCCGAGATGATCCGCGACAGCGTGGGCCGCTTTGCCGACGAACAAGTCGCGCCGCTGGCCGAGAAAATTGACCGCGAGGATTACTTCCCCCGCGATGAACTGTGGGCGCAAATGGGTGCGCTGGGCCTTCACGGGCTGACCGTAGACGAGGCCGATGGCGGCTTGGGCCTTGGCTATCTGGAGCATGTCATCGCGGTCGAGGAAGTCAGCCGCGCGAGCGCTTCGCTGGGCCTGTCCTACGGCGCGCATTCGAACCTGTGCGTCAACCAAATCCGCCGCTGGGGCTCGCCCGAGCAGAAGGCGAAATATCTGCCCGGCTTGATTTCGGGCGAGCATGTCGGCTCGCTGGCCATGTCAGAGGCCGGTGCTGGCTCTGACGTAGTCTCGATGAAGTTGAAGGCCGAGGCTGTGCAAGGCGGCTATGTTCGCAACGGCACGAAATTCTGGATCACCAATGCAACCGATGCGGACACGCTGGTGGTCTATGCGAAGACCGATGGCAGCGCGGGCTCACGCGGGATCACCGCGTTCCTGATCGAGAAGGATATGCCTGGCTTCTCCATCGGCCAGAAGATCGAAAAAGTCGGCATGCGCGGTTCCCCAACCGCAGAGCTGGTGTTCGATGATTGCGAAGTGCCTGAAGAGAACATCATGGGGCCGCTAAACGGCGGCGTCGGCGTGTTAATGAGCGGGCTGGATTACGAGCGTGTGGTGCTCGCCGGATTGCAATTGGGCATTATGCAGGCCTGTCTCGATACGGTCATTCCGTACCTGCGCGAGCGCAAGCAGTTCGGCAAACCCATCGGCAGCTTCCAGCTGATGCAGGCCAAGGTCGCGGATATGTATGTCGCGCTGCAATCCGCGCGCGCCTACACCTATGCCGTGGCGAAGGCGTGCGATGCGGATCAGACAACGCGGTT
>CAKZSF010000239.1 GCA_937920575.1 uncultured Sphingomonadaceae bacterium
AAATCAAGCCGATCATAGGGTGGGGAAGCTTTCCGAATGCTCTCTTCGCTTAATCGGCGGTGATCGGTTTGCCCTCAAGCAAATCGGTTGCGCGCGATTGCAGATTTCGATGAATGACAGTGGGCGAAAATCCAGCCTCGCGCAAGGCCTTGGCCATGCTCTCTGCCGTGAATACACTGCGATGTCGCCCGCCAGTGCAACCAAAGGCAATATGGACATAGGGCTTACCTTGCGAAGTGAACCGCGGAAGCAGCTCTATCAGCAAGGCCTTTATCGCTTCGAATGCGGGATCAAAAGCTGGATCATTCCGGATATGATCGGCGACAGGCTCGTCCAACCCGGTTTGCGGCCGCAGCTCCTCTTGCCAATGTGGATTGTCGAGAAAACGCATATCGAAAACATAGTCTGCAACGGGTGGCATGCCGCGTGCAAAGCCAAAGCTGCTGACAGTTACGTTGGTTTCGCCTTGCACCAACCGCCCGAATTGGTCGCGGATTGCAAGTTGCAGATCCTTCGCGCTGAACGCGCTGGTGTCGATCAGTGCTTCTGCCCAACGGCGGAGCGAGGCGAGCAGTTCACGTTCCGCACCAATCCCCGCTGGAACGGGCCGGTCATTGGCAAATGGATGGCGACGGCGAGTCTCGTTAAATCGTCGTTCCAGTTCCTCGTCAGAACAATCGAGAAAAACAGTGGTGACCTCTAGGTCATCGCGGGCCACAAGACCTTTGACCAGTTCGATGATCGCCCCCGGTACAAAGTCGCGCGTGCGCACATCAAAGCCGATGGCCAGCGGGGCGGCTGTATCCGAAGACGGGTCATGCGGCTTTTTGGCGAGTAACCGCTCAAGCAGCCGGATCGGAAAATTGTCGATCGTCTCCCAACCGAGATCCTCCAATTCGCGCAGAGCCGTAGACTTGCCTGCACCAAGCATACCGGTGAGCAAGAGAATGCGCTGCGGCGCTGATTGCGAATCGTCTGCCATACACGTTTTAGAGTGAAGGGATGCGTGGCCCTTGGGAAGGCCTGACTTTAATCTGTCCTTTTGCCATACAGCCGCAAGGCCCATTCAGCGCGCAGCGGCAGCGCGTCCGTTTCTGGAAATAGGGCCACTGCCGGAATTGACGCCCCAGCCAATTCGCGTTGGTCTGGGCTTTCAAGGAAGCGTGGCGCATTCTTGTCTAGTGTGATCAGCAAGGCGACAGGCGCGTTGGTCGTTGCAAGTTCGACAATGCCCACATTGCGGATTTCCAGCTTGCCTTCGATATTGGGGGCGGGTGAGGCGATTAGGCTGTCCTGCTCGCGCGCCAGGTTGACTATATCGTCGCTGACCAACGTGGCGCCGCGATCGATCAGAGCAAGGGTGAGGGTTGATTTGCCCGAGGCGGAAGGCCCCTCAATCAGCACGCTTCGTCGGTTAATGGCCACACAGCTGCCCCGGAACAGCGCCGTTTCGCTCAATTGTCGAGCGCCGGTAACTCGAGGATGAAGCAGGCACCGGGTTCGCCATCCGGCCTGTCATGCGCGCTGAGCGAGCCGTCATGCGCCTCTGCAATGGATCGGGCTATCGCAAGACCCAATCCGCTATGACGTCCGAAATCCTCGCCTTCGGGCCGGACGGAATGGAACCGGTTAAAGATGCTCTCGCGCTCGCCTGCCGGGATGCCAGGGCCCTGGTCGCAAATCGCAACGCTGACATGCTCTTCGATATTTTGCAGGAGGACATCGATTTCTCCGCCTTCCGGAGAAAAAGAGACGGCGTTGTCGAGCAGATTGTCGAGCACCATTTCCAAGCGAATTGGAACACCCATAATGCTAGCTGGACGCGCGCCTGTTTGCCGGAGAACAACTTTGCAGTTGCCGTTTTCGTTGCGGTTCTCGCGCGCTTGCAGCAGACCGCCGAGCAATTCGCCCAGATCAACCGGATCGAACACCGCGCGGCTCAATTCTGCATCCACCCGGCTCGCATCGGAAATTTCGCTGACCAACCGATCAATCCGCCGCACATCATGTTGGGCGATATCGGTCAGCTGTTTTCGCTGTTCCGGATCATCGATATCTTTCAATGTTTCCAAGGCGCTGCGCAGCGAAGCGAGCGGATTTTTGAGTTCGTGAGCGACGTCCGCGGCAAAGCTCTCGACCGAGTCGATGCGCTGGCGAAGTGCGTGAGTCATATCCGACACGGCGCGGGCGAGCAGGCCGATTTCATCGCCCCGATCGGGTAGGCGAGGGACTTCCACTTCGCGGTCACGCCCCAACCGCACGCGGATTGCCGCTTGCACCAGATCGCGCAGCGGCTGAACGATCGTGCGGGCCAGAAACAGCGACAGGAATATCGAGACGGCGAATGCCCCAAACACGGCTAGGGCCAGTGCGGTCCTACCCTCGCGAACATCGTCGGCGAGTTCCAGATCGTTGCGCATGGTGAGCAGCATGGCACCTTCGGTACCGACTGGTGCAGCGGTTGTGATAACTGGCGAGCGATCAGGTGCGGCGCGCAAGAACACCTGGCTTAGCCCTTCATTTGTCGCAGCAACAATCTCGGGCCATGCAGCGGCTTCATCAATGTCCGGCTCAACATAGGCAGAGATCTCGCGGCGACGAAACAAGAAGTCCATAGTGCTATCGACGCCTCGGCCCAACCGCTCGGCAAACGTCTCTGCATCAGCGGGGCGGAAGGAAAAACTGGGTTCATCCAATTCGAAACTGTCGAACGCCAACTCGCCTTCCTCGTCATAGAGCCGCAGGCGCAAATCCTGTTCTTTGCCGATCTGTACAAGCAGTGCCTGAATACGTTCCGCGTTCGCGCCGGCCAACGCCTCAGCCGTGATCTGCGCCTCGCTCAGCGCCAGATCATAGCGTCCTTCGATCTGTTGGTTGCGATAGAAGTCGAGGTAGAGGATGCTGCCAGCCAGCAAAGCAACAGCAATGATGTTCACCAAGAGTATGCGTGTGGTGAGTGACGTGCGCTGCGTCATCGCACCCGTATCGTTGGTTAATTCACTCAATGAGGGCATGACAGTCGCTAGCTATCGTTAAAGCTATAGCCCGCACCATAGAGCGTTTCGATCGCATCAAAGGTTGGGTCTTTGGCGCGGAATTTGCGCCGCAGCCGCTTGATATGGCTATCAACCGTGCGATCATCCACAAACACATCGTCAGGATAGGCCGCATCCATCAACTGATTGCGGCTGCGGATTACACCCGGGCGCTGAGCCAGCGCTTCCAGAATCAGAAATTCGGTCACTGTCAGCGTTACCGGCTTGCCATTCCATTCGACATGATGGCGCGCGGGATCCATCCGAAGTGGCCCGCGCTCGATAATGTTGGCACTGCTTTCACCGCCAGATTGGGACGGATCAGTGATCGGGTTGGCCCGGCGCAAAATAGCCCGAATACGAGCGATCAGCAGCCGCTGACTAAACGGTTTGGCGATGTAATCGTCGGCGCCAAGCGTCAGCCCCAACTCTTCATCCCGTTCGTCATCCTTGCTGGTCAGAAAAATCACCGGCAGATCGCTTTTTTCGCGCAAACGACGAAGCAGTTCCATACCGTCCATGCGCGGCATTTTGATATCGAACACCGCAAGATCTGGCGGGTTCTCAATCAGTGCGGCAAGCGCAGAGGTGCCGTCGGAGTAAACTCGTGTCGCATATCCCTCATTTTGCAAAGCAATGGAAATCGTCGTCAGGATATTGCGATCGTCATCGACCAGCGCGACGACGTGTCGATCCGTTTCTCCGCCGACGGTATCGGCCATATCTGGGTCAAGCGTTTCCATTAAAGGCTATTGGTAGTCAGGCTTGCAAACTATGCAAGGGCGAGTGTGCCCGCAAACATGTCTGACAACGGGGTCGGCCAACAAAAAGCTGTGATGTGCTTGGGTAAGCCATAAGCCCACACAGACTATGGTTTGTGAAATTGACGGGCCGTAGACTCGTCTGTATGCGCTGCCTCACCCCCATGTGCATTCGTATGCGCATCAACCGATTCTTGATCCGGAGAGTACCTTGTCACGCCCTCTCGCAGTGCCGCTATCGGCGCAAAACATTGAAACGTCCGCCACGATCCATTCGAACCTGAAAACGCCGCAATTGGTGGAGCATGCACTCGCCAATGGTGAGGGGCGTCTGTGCAAGGATGGGCCGCTGGTTGTCGAAACCGGCAAGCACACTGGTCGTTCGGCGAATGATAAGTTCATCGTCAAAGATAGCGAAACAGCCGACACCGTATGGTGGGGCAAGACCAATGTCGCGATGGAGCCCGCGCATTTTGCCGCTTTGAAAGATGATTTCCTCAAGGCATTGGCCGACAAAGACACGCTTTATGTCGCCGATCTGTTCGGTGGTTCGCAGCCAGAGCATCGCGTGAATGTGCGCGTGATCAACGAGTTTGCATGGCACAACCAATTTATCCGCACGATGCTGGTTCGCCCAGAGGACAGCGAGCTGGATGACTTTGCGCCAGAATACACGATTATCGATCTGCCCAGCTTTCGGGCTGACCCTGAACGCCACGGGACGCGCAGCGAGACTGTGATTGCAGTCAATCTCAGCGAGAAGCTGATCCTGATCGGCGGCACACGCTATGCCGGCGAGATGAAGAAGAGTGTGTTTGGCATTCTCAACTATCTGCTGCCGACCAAGGGTGTGATGCCGATGCATTGCTCCGCCAATGTGGGCGCTGATGGCAAAACGGCGGTTTTCTTCGGCCTGTCCGGTACTGGCAAGACGACGCTTTCGGCCGATGCAAGCCGCACGCTGATCGGTGACGACGAGCATGGCTGGTCAGACACAGCAGTCTTCAACTTTGAAGGCGGTTGCTACGCGAAGATGATCCGGCTTGAGGAAGAAGCCGAGCCTGAGATTTTCGCGACCACACGCCGGTTTGGCACTGTGCTTGAAAACGTCGTTATGGACGAGGAAACCCGTACGCTCGATCTCGACGACAACGCGCTCGCCGAGAACACCCGCGGCGCTTACCCGATTGATTTCATTCCGAACACGTCGGAAGAGAATATGGGCCCGGTTCCTGCCAATGTGATCATGCTGACGGCCGATGCGTTCGGTGTGCTGCCGCCGATTGCACGTTTGACGCCTGACCAGGCGATGTATCACTTCCTGTCTGGCTACACCGCAAAGGTAGCCGGCACGGAAATCGGCGTGACAGAGCCGGAAGCGACTTTCTCAACCTGTTTCGGTGCGCCGTTTATGCCGCGCCATCCCAGTGTGTATGGCAATCTGTTGAAAGAACGGATCGCGAAAGGCGGCGTGGCGTGCTGGCTGGTCAACACTGGTTGGACAGGCGGCAAGTATGGCGTTGGCAACCGGATGCCGATCAAGGCGACACGCGCGCTGTTGAATGCGGCTCTCGATGGATCGCTCAACGATGCTGAGTTCCGCAAGGATCCCAATTTTGGCTTTGACGTGCCGGTGGCTGTGCCGGGTGTCGACAGCGCGATCCTTGATCCGCGTTCAACATGGGCCAATGGCGAAGAATACGATCAGACCGCGCACAAGCTGGTGCAGCTGTTCGTCGACAATTTCGCGCAGTTTGAAAGCCATGTGGACGAGGGCGTGCGTCGGGCGGCTCCGCAGGCGGCCTAGGGCGATACGAAGCGCGGCAAGAAACCGCCGCGATACATGAATTTACCGTATTGGTAGGGATCCCGGCCTGAATTGCAGGCTCGGGGTCTTTCCTTTTGTGCCAATGATGCCAATATCTGTTACATCTTTGGACTGGAGGAAATTATGAGCATTCTCGACGGAATTTTGAAGCAAGTGGCTGGTTCACCAGACAATATTGCCAGCATCGCCGAAAAGGTGGGCATTGACCCAAGCATGGCTGAGAAAGCTGTTGCAGCTTTGGGCGCATCGCATGCCGAAGACGGCGACACGGTGGAATTGGCTGCTGAAAAGACAGGCCTCGACAGCGGCGCGCTGGGCAACATTATGGAGCAGCTGGGCGGCGAGGGCGCGTTGGGCGACATTGCTGGCAAGATGCAGGGTGAAGGTGGTTTGGCTGGCCTTGCATCCATGCTGGATCGCGATGGCGACGGAAATCCGCTGAATGATATTGCGGGTATCGCCAAGGGCCTTTTCGGCAAAAAGTAAGTCAATTTACGAGGAGGTTACACTATGAGTCTCGCACAAATGTTGGAACAGTCCGGCGCCATTGAATCCATGGCCGGCGAATTGGGAATTGACCCGCAAATGGCAAAAGTGGGCGCTGGCGCTCTGTTGCCTGCCATCGTGGCTGGGATGGGCCGTTCGAGCGCCGGTGGGTCAAGCGACCCGCTAGGCGGTCTTGGCGGTCTTGCTGGTGCCGTTCTGGGCGGTGGAGGCGGCGGATTGCTCGAATCCGTGCTCGCTCCCAAGCCGACTCCAACGCAATCCGGCAACGATATTCTCGGCAACATCTTTGGCAACAAGGACGTCAGCCGCGGGGTTGCAGGCGAAGTCGCCGCGATCACCGGCATTGACGAAGGCATCCTCAAAAAGATGCTCCCAATCCTCGCAATGGCGGCGGCAGGCTATATGGCCAAGCAGGCAACCAGCGGCAAGGGCGGAGCCGGAGGCGGCGCGCTGGGCGGCATTCTCGGTTCGATCGTTACGGGCATGATAAGCCGTTAATCGGTGGCACGGACTCTAGCGGTATTGGTGTGGATCTTCGGCGCGGTGTGCATGATCATCGCGCTGGTCCACATCGCCGTTGGCCCGTCATCAATCCCGGGCTCGATTCCAGTCAATGCTACGCTGGATAGCGAAGACCGCTTTTACGCGTCGCTATTTCTAGGATTTGGTGCAGCGTTGATCTGGTGTTCGCGCGCATTGGCAAAGCGGGGCGGGGTTTTCTTCGCTCTGCTGGCCGTTTTCTTCATCGGCGGGTTAGCGCGGTTTGTTTCCTACCTACAGGTCGGACTGCCGCACCCATTGTTTCAGTTTCTTTGGGCGGTGGAGATAATTCTGCCGATTATCCTGTATGCTTGGCACAGGCATGCGTATTCGGTCGCGAACAAGGCTTAATTTTCCGTACCTATTCTGGAATCCCGCCAACTTGGCTATCAATTGCGGCCTTGCGCAGCGTTTCGCCCGTGTCGAAGGGTTCGCCTTCTT
>CAKZSF010000240.1 GCA_937920575.1 uncultured Sphingomonadaceae bacterium
CCCGCCTTGGATCATCCCGTTGGGAGCCTCGCCCCAATCCAGCTGCATCGCGCGATAAAACACGGTTCCGTCAAAGCGCTTCTCGTCTGCATATTTGAGGAAGTTGTTCGCCGTGATGGGCGCGCGCTCCACATCGACTTCCACCGTGATCTCACCCATGCTGGTGGTGATGACGACTGCGACCGTCTCCGGATCAATCGGCATTTCGACAGTTTGCGCGGCGGCGATGGAATGGAACCCCAACAGGGCGAGGGCGGACAGGACGAATCGTTTCAGCATGGCTGCATTGTGCCACAGGAATTGGCTAACGCCAGCGCAGGTTGTCGCGCGAGAGGTCGCTGATCGTTGTCGCGCCCATCAACCGCATGCCGCGCTCGATCTCTTCTTTCAGGATGGTGACCGCGCGCTCGACGCCTTCTTCTCCCGCTGCGGCGAGGGCATACAGATAGAGCCTCCCGCCTGACGCGGCCTTAGCGCCGACGCTCAGCGCCTTGAGTGCATGGGTGCCGCGCCGCACGCCGCCATCGCAAATCACCTCGATCCGATCACCGACCGCATCGACGATCTCTTCCAATTGATCGAAGGGAGAGCGGCTGCCATCCAATTGCCGCCCACCGTGATTGCTGACCATGATCGCATCGCAACCAATATCGGCGGCGCGCTTCGCGTCTGCGACTGACATGATCCCTTTTAGGCAAAAGGTGCCGCCCCAGTCTGAGCGCAGTTTCTCCGCCTTGTCCCAATCGAGCGAGGTGTCGAGCATCGAATTGAAGTAATCTTGAATCGAGATCGACTCGTTGCTTCCTTCCGAGACATGCGTTTCTAGATTGGGCAGCGAAAACCGCTCTCGGAATAGAAAGTTCAATGCCCAGCTGGGCTTAGTTGCGTAAGACAGAAAACTCGCTGGTGTGATGCGGGGCGGGGTGGTGAAGCCGGAATGCAAGCATCGTTCGCGCTTGCCGGAAACTATCGTATCGACGGTGAGCGTGATCGCATCGAAATTCGCCGCTTTGGCGCGTTCGACCAGCGCGGTGTTGAGACCGGAATCCTTGTGATAATAGTATTGCAGCATCTTCGGCCCGGCATAGTTCGCGCCGATTTCCTCGATGCTGATGCTCGATAGGCTCGAAATGCCGAACCACAGATTGTGTCGTTCCGCGACTTTGGCCACCGCTCGCTCGCCTTGCCAATGGAACAGACGTTGCAGTGCAGTGGGGGAGAGTATCAACGGCAGCGCGCTCTTGCGGCCCATGATCTCGACCGATGTGTCTATCTCCTCCACACCGGCCAGAACGTTGGGCACCAGATCGCAATCGTCATAGGCGCTGGCATTGCGCGCCTTGGTGATCTCGTCATCGCCCGCGCCATCAATGTAGTGGAACACCGGATAAGGCAGCCGCCGATGGGCGAGCAGGCGGAAATCATCGACATTGTGGCAGTCGGTCAGTTTGCGAACACGGCGGGGGTGGCGAATAGGCGAAGTCATTGGTCGCTGCTTTACCGCTGTTCGTCGAGCCTGAACAGTTGTTCATTTAGGCTTCATGTTTACAGACGTAATCGATACAACTACAGGCGTAATCGTTGAGGTAGGGAGTGTGCGATGACGTTGCGAGGTAAGCCAAAACCCGAACGAATTTCTGAAGCCGAATATGCGGTGATGGAAGCGCTGTGGGCAAAAAGCCCGCTCAGCGCAGCCGAAGTGTGCGAGACCGTTTGCGCGGAGCGCGGGTGGAGTATGCCAACGGTCAAGACATTGTTGTCGCGCCTGGTCACCAAGAAAGCCATTGCAACCGAACCCGATGGGCGGCGGTTCCTTTATACCCCTCTGATCCAGCGTGAGCATTATGTCGGCACCGAAAGCCGCCGGTTTGTGGACCGCCTGTTTGGTGGCAGCGCCGCTGGCCTGTTCGCCCATCTGGCCGAACAAGAAGCGTTGGATGATTCCGATATCGAAAAGATTGAGCAGCTCTTGAAGGAGTTGAAGCAATGATGGACTGGCTGATCGATACATTCCTTTGGACCGGCGCTTTGATAGGCCTGGTGCTTTTGATCCGCCGCCCGGTCGCGCGCATGTTCGGACCGACAATGGCCTATGCCCTTTGGTCGCTTCCATTCTTGCGTCTGTTTTTGCCGCCGATCACCTTGCCTAGCTGGATGGCTCCGGCTGAGCCGGTCGCAGCCGAAACGACATTTGCATTCACCGTGCCGATTGAAACGGCATCGCAAGTTTCGCTGGCGGAGACTGCAGCGACTGCTGCACCGATCTCTTCAGCGTGGTTCGCCCCTGCCGACTTGTTGTTGCCGCTTTGGATCGGTGGTGCTGTCGGTTTTCTGATCTGGCGCTGGGTGGAATACCGGCGGATGAAGGCAGAGCTGCTGATCGATGCGGTTCCGGTGGGCGAGGATGGCGCGGTTCAGCTCGTCGAGACAAACACGGTGTCCAGTCCGGTTGCGTTCGGTGTGCGCGAGAAAATGATCGCTTTGCCCGCAGGATTTATCGCCAGCGAGGATCGCCATGCGCGGGATCTGGCGATTGAGCACGAGCTGCAACACCACCACGGCGGAGATTTGATCGCCAATTTTGCGGCCCAGGCTCTGCTTGCGCTGCATTGGTTCAACCCGCTCGCATGGGTCGGTTGGCGGGCGATGCGCCGCGACCAAGAGGCCGCTTGCGACGCACGCGTGCTTGAACAGCGCGGCGGCGAAGAACGCGCCGCCTATGGTGAAGTTATTGCCAGCTTTGCAGCAGGGCCGCGCCTCGCGCTCGCTGCGCCGATGGCTTGTCCGGTTCTGGGTGAAAAATCAGTAATTCATCGATTGAGGAGTTTGAATATGTCCGACGTTTCATCGCAACGGCGCTTCGCCGGGAAAGTTGCGCTGTTGGCTGGTGTCGTGGCTTTGCCGCTGACCGCATCGGTAAGCTATGCGGAAGATGCCGTGCCTGAAAAGGTCGTCAATGTTGTGGAGGCTCCGCAAGCTCCTGCAACTGCATTCGTTCAGGCAGAGGAAGCACCAAGCCAATCCAAAGTTGTCGAAAGCGCGGACGGAAAAGTCGAAGTCATCGTCGTCAAGGATGTCGATGGCGAGGCCTCAAAAAAAGTCCGCAAAATCATCGACAAGGCGAAAACAGGTGAAGGCGGAGAGAGCGATGCCAACACGTTTGTTTGGGTTAGCGAGGATGAGGGTGCGGATGGTGAGAAGACTGTGCGCACTATCACCAAGAACCGCTCGGTCTTCATCAACAGCGACAAGAAACTGACCAAAGAAGAACGTGAAGAGATACGTGAAGCCTTGGCAGAAGCAAAAAGCGAATGGCACGCTAACGGCGAGTTGCGCGAGGACATCAAGATCGCCTTGGCAGAAGCTGAGGGCGAGCTGACGCGGATCTCTGTGCGGTGCGGTGGCGATACTCCGAAGAAGCTCAAGTCAGACGGCAACGGTACGACGGTCTTCATTTGCAAATCGGAGATCATGGCATCGGCGCTGAGCGGGCTGAAGGAAGCGCGCAAGCAATTGGCAGAAGATGGCACTTTGCCGGAAGACGCGCGGGAAGAAGTGCTCCGCGCACTCGACGAACAGATCGAACGGTTCGCCAAGGAATCTTAAGAACCCAGAAGGACGGCTGCGAAATCCAGTCCCCATGGCTGTCCTTCCCCAAGGGCGAGAGGTTTATCCCTCTCGCCCTTTTGCTGTCTGAGTTTGCATTCACATTGAATTCAGTTCATCGCTCCCAATGCACGGCTCATCGCTGAAGGCAAAGGAGAAGCGAGATGGGGAAAGAACGAAGTCCCGGCATGAAACTGTTTTTCGCAGGGCTGGTGGCGGCGGTGCTGATGGTGCCGCTGATGCTGGTCTACGCATTGGTGTGGGATCGCCAAAATCAAGCGCAAACCGCGCAAAACTCTATTGTTGAAGGGTGGGGCGGCGCGCAAACCATTGCTGGCCCAATCATCACGGTGCCGTTCACAACAACCGAACGCCAGACTGTGAACGA
>CAKZSF010000241.1 GCA_937920575.1 uncultured Sphingomonadaceae bacterium
TCCAGCAGCGCCTTGAGCAAATGTTCGGGCGTGATCCGCTGATGGTTCATCCGGATCGCAACAGTTTGCGCGCTTTGCAGAAAGCCCTTGGAGCGGTCAGTGAATTTGTCGAGATTCATCGTGGTTCCCTTATCGAGTGCCCTGATATCAACGTGTTGAGATGATCAGACAACACTGGTGATATAGTGCAGCAACACACCAGAACAAGTCAGAGCGAGAATTCACTTGCAGCGGTACTGGCCATGCCGCATCCCCAGCTTCAATTCGTCCCTTTCTCACAACATAGGGACATTTGAGGAGAGTTCCATGGTTCGCCGCTGGCTAGCGCGTTTCGGTTGGGTTGTTTTGGGTCTCGTCTTGGTCGCCGTGATCGGCCTGATGACCTGGGAGCCGTTCTTCGCTGACGAGGGATCGCCGCCGCCAGAGGGGGAATACCGCGCGGAGATTATTCGCGATAATTTCGGCGTGCCGCATATTTCGGGCAAGCGCGATGCAGATGTCGCCTATGGCATCGCCTGGGCGCATGCGGAGGATGATTTCTTCACACTGCAAGACGTCGCCGCAATGACGCGTGGGCGCTATGCCGCGATTGCTGGCACGACTGGCGCGCAGTTCGATTTTGCCTATCACCTGTTGGGCGCGCGCAAGACGGCGGAGCGCGACTATGCGACGCTGCCTGCTGACACGCGTGCAGTGGTGGATGCCTATGCAGCGGGTCTGAACGATTACGCCGCCAAACATCCCGAAGAGGTGAAGCTCGCCAAGCTGTTCCCGATTAACGGCGTCGACATCGCCGCCGGTTTTGCACTGCGCCAGCCATTCTTTTTTGGCCTTGGCCAGACGTTGGGGCCGCTCGCTGAAGGTGATCTGCCTGCGCCCGATCACGGCGCAAAACTCAACACGCCTTTGCCGACGCCAGAGGAAGGCGAAACGCTGGGCTCCAACGCGTGGGCAATTGCGCCCGACCGTTATGAGAACGACACGACATTGCTGATATCAAACTCGCACCAGCCCCTGCGCGGCGGGGTCGCGTGGTATGAGCTAACCGTTGAAAGCGAGGAAGGCTGGCACTTCACCGGCGCGACCTTCCCAGGCAGCCCCTACCCCTTCCTCGGCCACAATGAGAATCTGGGCTGGACCAACACGGTCAACACGCCGGATATGATCGACACCTACCAGCTGGTGCTCGATGACAGTGGCGAACGGTATAAGCTGGACGGCGAATGGCGCGATTTGGAAAGCGAGCGCGTTTGGCTGCGGGTCAAATTCGGCCCGCTGGTTCTGCCGGTCAAACAGACGGTCTATCGCAGCGTCCATGGCCCGGTGATCAAGAATGATCGCGGTGCTTTTGCCTTGCGTTATGGCGGGATGGATTCGATTGACCAGCTCGATGCCTATTACCGGATCAACAAGGCGGCGAATTACGATGAGTGGCGCGCGATCATGGCGCGCCAGCACATCCCCTCGACCAATTTCATCTATGCCGATCGCGACGGGAACATCGCGCATATTTACAACGCCTCGATCCCACAAAGACAATCCGGGCCGGACTGGCGCAATGTCTTGCCGGGTGATGACAGCTCTTTGATTTGGAGCGACCTCGTCGATTACGACGCTTTGCCGCAATATAAGAACCCGTCCTCCGGCTATGTCTGGAACGCCAACAACCAGCCCTTCTTCGCCGCTGGCCCCGCTGACAATCTGAAGCCTGATGATTTCCCGCCCGAGATGGGTATTGAACTGCGCATGACCAACCGCGCGTACCGATCAGCCAAGCTGATGCGCGAAGTAGAGGGGCGCTTCACCCGCGAGATTATCGACCGGATCAAATATGACACGGTGTATGATCGCGAGGGCTATATCGCGACGGCGATGGATGCGATTGAGGCGCTGGATCTGTCCAATGATCCCAAATTGGCGGAGGCCCAAAAGCTGATCGCCGAGTGGGATATGAATTTTGACAATAAGGGCGCAGGCGATGCGCTGGCGCTGATCGTCATGAGCCGGCCGATGGCGACCAGTTACTGGATGAAAGAAGGCGCCGATGCGCGTGAGAGTCTGAGCGAAGGCGTCGACCATTTAATGACCCATTTCGGGCGTCTGGACGTGCCGCTGTCCGACCTGCTGCGCCTGCGCCAAGGTGAAATGGATCTGCCGCTGATCGGTGGGAGCGACACTTTGCGCGCCTCCACTTTCTGGGAAGTGCACGACGATGGCCGCTTCTCCTTGCGCCACGGCGACAGCTTCATCCAATATGTCGAATGGCGCGCGGGCGAACGTGTGTTTTCGGAAAGCATTCAACCGTTTGGCGCGGCAACCACGCGGCCAGACAGCCCGCACTACACCGATCAGATGCAGCTCTATGTTGATCAGAAGCTGAAGCCGGTCAATTTCTGGCGCGAGGATGCCGAGAAAGCCGCCAAACAGCGATATTGGGTTGAGTCCAACTGACACGAGTGTAAACATATTGTTCGAAGCTCGGCCCTTTGCCGGGTCGACAAAGAATTAGGAGAAGAGAATGTCTGTAGGCGGAACTTATGATTGCGTGACCAAAAGCCCGATGGGCGATCAAGCGGGCACGCTGACCGTGAACCC
>CAKZSF010000242.1 GCA_937920575.1 uncultured Sphingomonadaceae bacterium
GGTTCAAAGAAATAGCCTTTATCGCCTCCGCGTCCGCCAGCCATCACCTGCGCGCCCTTGGCAATGGCATCACCGACAAGATGCTCAATAGCATCAGGCCGCCGGTCATTCGCGAGTGGGCCCATCGCGGTCCCCTCTTCATTGCCGTGGCCCATCGCCACATGTTTCGTGCGCGCGGTGAAGCCCTCCACGAATTTGTCATGGATAGACTCCTCGACGAAAAATCGCGTCGGGCTGACGCAAACTTGGCCAGCGTTACGGAATTTTTGCGGGACCACCATGTCGAGTGTCTTTTCGAGATCGCAGTCGGCAAAAATCAGCACCGGCGCATGTCCTCCCAGCTCCATCGTGACGCGCTTCAGCCCGTCGGCGGCCAGCTTCATCAGATGCTTGCCAACCGGAACCGACCCAGTGAAGCTGAGCTTGCGGATCACATCGCTGGCGAGCAGATGGCGGCTGATCGTGTCGGGCACGCCGTAGACAACGTTTAGCGCGCCCGCTGGCAAACCTGCATCTATCAAACACTGCGCCAACGCATTGGTGCACGCTGGCGTTTCCTCCGGCGGTTTGGAAATCACCGAACAGCCGCTGGCCAAGGCGGGCGCCAGCTTCTTGGCCATGAGATAGAAAGGAAAGTTCCACGGGCTGAACGCTGCAACCGGGCCAATCGGCTGCTTGATCACCATCGATCGTTGGCCAGCGGGACGGACCAGCACGCGGCCATAGGTGCGTTTGGCCTCTTCAGCGGCCCATTCGAACATGCCTGCACCGCCCGCAACCTCTGCAACAGCTTCTGCAAGCGGCTTGCCTTGTTCAAGCGTCATAAGGCGGCCGATATCCTGCGCTCGATCGCGCATCAGTCCGGCGGCGCGGCGTAGGATGGCAGAGCGTTCATCCACCGGGGTGTCGCGCCATTCAACAAACCCGGCGCGCGCGCTTTCGAGCGCATCATCCAGATCCTGCACCGTGGCGGCGGGAACAGTGCCGATGGTTTCGGCTGTCGCAGGGTCAACCACATCGATTGCCTCGCGACCGTCAACACCGCGCCATGCGCCCGCGATGTAAAGCGCAGGCGTCGCATCATAGGATGCCGTCATCATTCTTTTCCTCTTGAAATGTGGAGAGCCTCAGCTCTCCAGCACAGCCGCGAGCTTGTTCCGGATCGCGCGCAATTGCGGCAGGATTTCCTCAGATGCCCCATCAACTGATGACCCATCAACTGATGACCGCGGAGCGGACGCAGCCACAACGGGCGGCGCAGGCTTCTCCACATCACCTTGCTGAAGCGCTTTCTTCGCGCCTTTCAGCGTGTAACCTTGCGTGTTCACGAGCTGATCAATCGTCTGGATAAGACTGATATCCTCGGCGCGATAATACCGCCGGCCCCCGCTGCGTTTCAGCGGCTTGAGCATTGGGAACTGCTGTTCCCAGTATCGCAGAACATGCTGCTTTATCCCGAGCGCACTCGAAACTTCCCCAATCGTCCTGAGCGCGTCGGCATCTTTGCCGTCATCGAACACTGGAGGATTGGAAGAATTGGCCATCAGCTTGCCTGTACGATGCGGTCTTTCAGCTTCTGGCTGGCACGGAACGTCATCACACGGCGCGGCGTGATCGGAACCTCAACCCCGGTCTTGGGGTTGCGGCCAATCCGTTGACGCTTGTCGCGCAACACAAAGCTGCCAAAGCCAGAGATTTTGACGTTATCGCCTTTTTCCAGCGACTTGCTCATCTGTTCGAGGATTTCCTCGACCATATCGAGCGATTCAGCTCTTGAAAAACCTAGTTTACGATTAAGCGCTTCTGCCAAATCCGCGCGGGTCAATGTGCCGACTGAACGCATGGGACTATTCCTTAAACAAATCTATGTCGCAGTATGGCGCGAGTGTATCCCAAAAGTCCCGCTTTGCAACGCGTTGCGGCAAATTTTTGTGATTAATTCAGACGCGCAGGAGGCTTGCACCCCAAGTGAAGCCGCCACCCATCGCCTCCAGCATGACCAAATCGCCGCTCTTGATCCGTCCATCGCGCCAAGCCACATCGAAGGCCAGCGGTACGGATGCGGCAGAGGTGTTGGCGTGATCTTTCACCGTAACAACCACCTTTTCCAATGGCAGGCCAAGCTTCTTGGCGGTGGCATCCAGAATACGGCGATTGGCCTGATGCGGCACCACCCAGTCAATATCACTGGGCTGTTTACCCGCGTCGTCCAAAACTTCGCCGAGCACGCTGGCAAGGTTTTTCACCGCATGGCGAAAGACTTCGCGGCCTTGCATACGCAAATGGCCAACTGTTTGCGTCGTCGATGGGCCACCATCCACGTAGAGCAGTTCATTGTGCGCACCGTCCGCATGCAGGCGGCTCGCAAGGATTCCGGGGCCGTCTTCGCCATTATCCTCGGCATCGAGCAGCATGGCACCCGCACCGTCGCCAAACAGGACGCATGTGGTGCGGTCTTCCCAATCGAGTATCCGGCTGAATGTCTCCGCCCCAATCACCAGAGCGCGTTTCGCTTGCCCTGCCTTCAACATCGCGTCGGCGACACTGATCGCGTAGAGAAAGCCGGAGCACACCGCCTGGACATCAAACGCGATGCAACCATTGCAGCCCAGTGCATTCTGCACAATCGTGGCGCTGGCTGGGAATGTCTGGTCGGGTGTGCTGGTGGCCAGAACGATCAGCTCGATCGATTCTGCGTCCACACCTGCCGCCTCAATCGCCCGGCGGGCTGCGTCTATCGCCAAAGTCGAGGTGGTCTCGGTTTCATCAGCAATAAAGCGTTGGTGAATGCCGGTACGCTCCACAATCCAGTCGTGGCTCGTATCGACCCTTTTCGCCAGTTCTGCGTTGGAAACAACCTGTTTGGGGAGCGCCGAGCCCGTGCCTTTAAGGACGGAGCGGATCATGCCGCGCTCTCAGCTCCGCCATTTGCGCTAACGCCTGTTTGCTCATTCAGCTCTGCCAAACCGTTTGAAATGCGTTCGATTAGGTTTTCTTCGATCAGACGCGCCGTCACATCAACCGCATTGGCAACACCCTTGGCGGTCGCACTGCCGTGACTTTTCACAACAACGCCGTTCAGGCCGAGGAATACTGCACCATTGTGGTTGTTTGGATCGAGATGATGCTTGAGCAGCTCCGTCGCTGGGCGCGAAACAAGAAATCCGAATTTCGACCGCAGCGA
>CAKZSF010000243.1 GCA_937920575.1 uncultured Sphingomonadaceae bacterium
GGAAAAGGGCGATGCACAGCCCGCCAATCACGGCCCCGATCTGAAGCAGGTGAAGGGCCAAGAAAGCGCCAAACGCGCGCTGGAGATAGCCGCGGCGGGCGGTCACAATTTGCTAATGATCGGGCCACCGGGCGCAGGCAAGAGCATGCTCGCATCCTGCCTTCCCGGCATTCTGCCATCACTCAGTCCGGCAGAAGCGCTGGAAGTGAGCATGGTTGCCTCGGTCGCAGGCCTATTGGAGGGCGGGCATATCAGCCGCGAGCGTCCGTTCCGCGCGCCGCACCATTCGGCCAGCATGGCCGCGCTGACGGGTGGCGGCCTGCGTGTGAAACCCGGCGAAGTCAGCCTCGCGCATCTGGGCGTGCTCTTCCTCGATGAACTGCCTGAGTTTCAACGCCCCGTGCTCGATTCGCTTCGACAGCCCCTGGAAACCGGGCAAGTTGATGTCGCTCGTGCCAACGCGCATGTGACTTTCCCCGCCAATGTGCAGTTGGTGGCGGCAATGAACCCGTGCCGGTGCGGACATTTGGGCGATCCCGCGCTGGCATGCAGCCGCGCGCCGCGTTGTGCCGCGGATTATCAGGGGCGTGTCTCCGGCCCCTTGCTCGACCGCATTGATCTGCATGTCGAGGTCGATCCGGTGAGCGCGATGGACCTCACCATGCCGCCCGCTGCAGAAGGCTCCGCAGAAGTGGGCGCTCGCGTCGGCGCGGCGCGCGCGATCCAATCCGCCCGGGCAGAGGAAACCGGCGCACGCAGCAATGCCGAGCTGGAGGGCGATGCGCTGGACACCTTTGCGAAGCCGGACGAGGCGGGGCAGAAGCTGCTGCTGGATGCAGCCCAAGCCATGCGTCTGTCTGCCAGAGGCTACACCCGCATTCTGCGCGTCGCACGCACCATCGCCGATCTGGCAAGCACGCAATCTGTGGGCCGCATCCATATTGCCGAAGCGCTGAGCTATCGCAGACAAGCGCCGAGGGCTTGATCAAAGGACTCTGCAACAGAAAGCTTGCCAGGCCAGCACCAAGCCAGCCCGGCAAGCGTCTTCTGCCAATTTTGGTCAGCCGCCAGCGCGCGCGATCAACGTGGTAGGGCGCTGATAGTCCAACGCAAGCATTTCACTTTCAATTGCTGCGATGAATTGTTGCTCCAGATGTTCGCGGCAGGCCTCCGCACTAGAATAGGCAGCCGATCGCTTGCCGACACAGGCATTGCTGGCCGTGGCCTTCAAGCGCACCAGCATGTCGGCACGGCTCTTCTCCGTGGCCAATTCGCTCGTGGTGAAAGCGAAGTCGACGCGTACGCCGATTGTCGCAGATGCAGGACTGGCCATTAGAGCCAGGGCTGCCATTGGCGTGAGAACAGACAGTGCAAACTTCATGAGCTTTCCTTTCGTTGTTGCTGCACTGCACAATCAGTGAAAGTCCCTCATTCTGCCATCGCAGCGATCGAAACCGTCTTTGCAATTATTGCGATGAGATAAAAAGTTTCGCTTTAACAACTGCTTGAGAGAATTTCTGGAAGGTGTAGCGCGCTCAGCAAGTTGGCGATTTTTTGCTATGGTGCGTTGCAACAGATTGCTGCATTGTGCGGCAAAGCCATGGGTCAGCAAAAGAGTTCAAGAAATGAAGAGATTACCCCCCACTGGCGCCATGGAGGCCTTTCTCGCCACTGCGAGGGGCGGAAATCTGCGCGTCGCGTCGAACGATCTGAACCTTTCCGTCTCGGCTCTCAGTCGCCGCGTCCAGGCCTTAGAGGCGTATATCGGCCAGCCGCTTTTCGAACGGCGTCATCACGAATTTCACCTCACCGATGCAGGCAGGAAACTGTTCAACGGCATGGAGCCAGTGTTCGATCAGCTGAATCTGTTGCTTGAGGAACTGCGCGATGATGATCGGCACCATCTCCATATCGGCGTGCCATCCGCCTTCGCTGCCGCTTGGCTTCTCCCGCGACTTCAAAAGCTGCGCGAAAAGCGACCCAGCTTAGAGCTTCACCTTGATTCGTCAGGATCCCCGATTGCCAAATTGGGTTTGAGCCTGGACGCCATAATCTACTTCGCTGACCGAACCCAACCAGCAGGGGGTGGGCATTCTTTTCGCCCGCAGCGCGCCTTTGCAATCGCTGCACCCGGGTTGGTTGATACGCGGCTGGGCATTCGCAAAGTGGTCCATGATCAGCCTTTGCTGCTTCATCGCGGTTTGCCCGAAGTGCTGCCTAGCTGGCTTGCCGAAATCGGCATGGTCGAATCGCAGATGAAGCGAGTGGAGTATTTTGACGATGGCACCATGCTGGTTGCCGCAGCCGAAAATGGCCTGGGTATCGCCATCGTTCTTGAGGACATGATCAATTTCTACCCACGCCCCGCCAAGATTGTCCGACCTTTCGGTGAATCCGCCACCACGCCCTACAGCTATTGCCTCGACACAAAATCCGCTTCTGGCAGCGCCAAAGCGCTCAATTGGTTCCGTGAATGGCTGCTGGCCGAGGCATCAAATGATGTGCGACGCCTGATCAATGATTTCGAGACTGGCTGAAACAATCACCCAACAGATTGGCTAACAAGAAAGCCGACGACCCCTTGAAGGGTCGCCGGCCAAAATTCCCTGAGAGAGGAAGTGTCCGCGGCGGGAGAGAGTGCCAAAGACGATTTCGAGATAGCCGGGATGCCTGATGCTTCCCATCGCGCAATCAGAATTGGTCTTTGCAATATTTGCAACGTCGCACA
>CAKZSF010000244.1 GCA_937920575.1 uncultured Sphingomonadaceae bacterium
CGATTGGGTGTAATGCGTATCGGCTGATCGTGAATTGTCCGCTTGCCAATCGCTGTGTCCCACGCCGCAACAAAACTGTCAGCATGCGGCTTGGCACGCAGGCGATAGGCCGTTTCGCGCGTCATACCCACAGCGCGCGCCGCCGCCGTGACAGAGCGTGTCTCGGCCAGATGACCAACAAATTCCGCCTGCCGCAATGGCGTCCACCCATCGGCACGCACGCGGATAGGCACAGCGTGAAAAGGCGGGATTCTGATGGAGCACGGCACGCGATTGGTTAGGACAGATTTGGGCGATGTAGGAAAGCATCCATCATTGCTGCCCCCTTCGGTCATACAGGGACATTCCCTTGCGCCATCCGCGCGAAGGCGGAAATCCACTGAGTTCAGCATTCAAAGCTGAAACCCGAAAGTATGGATATAATTTGAGAGATCGTAAGCGGGTGATAATGACTGCAACTGGTGCGGAGAGAGGACATTTAGTCAGGCTTTTTGGCCCACTGCTCGAGATCTGATCTTATCCGATCCAAATCGGAGTCAAAAGTGCCTGCAGACTTTAGAATTTCATCATACTCTTTGATGATGCCTTTGAGTGCTGGTGAATGATGTTTGATCCACTTCTTTGATGCACCATGTGCCGTAGTGCTTTTATCAAACTTTCTAACATTCGCACTTTCGGCTTTCATCGCTTTCAGCCGATGAGAGATCGCGGTTTTATACAATGATAAGACCAGCTTGCTCTGTTGCACTTCCAAAAGCCGCACCAACACCAATTTTGTGTTTTCAAACAATGGGCCATAGGAATCGCGAGACGCGACATCTCTTTTTAAGTCCGCCTCAACAAGGTCTAAAAGGCCCTTTTCGATATACTGAAAGGAGATCCAGAGCGATCCTTTGCCGCTGTATTCGATGACATCGCCCGTTTCGATCAGTCCTTTGTCGTTCATGTCGAGCAATGCATCAAAATATCGATCGCAATCCCTAGCGATCGATTTGAACTTGGGTTCAAAATCTTCAATTATTCCGTCTCGAAACATGATCCTGTCTGCCCGGTTTGATCTATTAGGGTCAATATTCTTGGCAGGGCACGCATTGTCCTCGCTCGCAAGCTAGCATTGCAAACTCAAATGTCGATCGAATGCAGATGGGTCGTTGCCGGTCAGTCATATTTCAGTGGAAAGAGCGGTCGAGTAACCGATCAGCTCACAGAGTTTGCGCTTGATCTGAGAGCAAATGCAACTGGTTTGAGAAGCAAATGTTGATAGCCTTGCCGTTCTGGGGGCGCACAATTTCTCTATACTGCCAGTCAAAGTGATGCCTGATAGTTTTGCGGGTGTTGGATGATGACCCCAGGGTTCATTGGCTTTTGAGTCAAAAAATGGATCGTATATTTATGAGCAATCAGCCAGCTTCTCGGGTCGCAAATTACAGCTTCATGGATCCCAATGTCATGAGCGACCCTTACGAATTTTACGAAGTGCTACAGCAAGAGCAGCCGGTTTACCTGATGCCCGAAACAGGCATGTATATGGTTACGCGCTACGACAGTGTTCGTCAGGTTCTCACCCAGCCCGATGTGTTTTCCAATGATACCAGCTTGGCCGCCGACAAAAGCTTGCAAAGCGAGCATGCCCAGAAATACCAATCGATCTTGGAAGAAAAAGGATGGGGGCATGTTCAAACATTGCAGCGCACCGATCCCCCTGAACACAGCCGCTATCGCAAATTGCTCGACCGTGTCTTTACCGCATCTCGTGTGAAGGAGCTTGGCCCATCGGTAGACAATATCTCTGACGAGCTGATCGACCATTTTGTGGATCGCGGCTCATGTGAGTTTGTGTCCGAATATGCGATGCCGTTCCCCGGTATTGTGATTGCTGAACAGCTTGGGCTGGATCGCTCCAAGATTACGACGTTCAAGCGCTGGGGCGACGCAATGTTGTCCATGGCAACAAGAATCATGAGCGAAGAGGAAGTGATAGCAACCGCCGAAATCGAGCTGGAGGCTCAGCATTTTCTGGCCGATATCTTCGAAGATCGCAGAGCAAACCCCCAACCCGATCTCATATCGGCACTGGTTCATGCGCATGGCGATGATATGGCGCCGCTGACGATGCATGAGTTGCAGAACCTAATGCACCAGCTAATCACCGGCGGTTTTGAAACGACGCAAAGCGCGATATCCCATGCAATCTGGTTGCTGGTGCGCCAGCCGGAATTGCAAGATCAACTGCACAGCGATCCGGCCAAAATTAAGAAATTTGTCGAAGAGTCGCTGCGGTGGGAAAGCCCGGTACAGGGCCTGTTCCGCGTGACAAAAAGCGATGTCGAACTGGATGGGACGATGATCCCCGCCGGCTCGTTTGTCATCGCGCGTTATGCCGCCGCGAATAGAGATGCTGACAAGTTTGAATGCCCCCATCAATTCGATCTGAGCCGCAAGAATGCCGGAGCCCATCTGGCGTTTGGCTCTGGCCCGCATTTCTGTGTTGGTGCCATGCTGGCGCGGCGCGAAATGACAACTGCGGTTGGCGATTTGACCCGCCGACTTAAAAACATCAGGCTGGCGCAGCCATTGCCCGACCCGGTTCATGAATTCAGCATCGCGTTCTCGCCGATTGCCAAGATGGAGCTGCAGTTCGAAAAGCGGTAGCCGCAGTTTCCAACACGCAAGGGGGGGCGTCCGCTATTGGATTACAAGCCGCCCCACATCCCTCACCCACCCGCATGATAGAAATCATACACCTGCTGCGCGACTTTCGCACTAACCCCCGGCGCTCGTTGCAAATCCTCCAAAGCCGCCGCGCGCACTTTGCTGGCGGTGCCGAAATGCAGCAGCAGCGCACGTTTGCGGGCTGGCCCGATGCCGGGGATTTCGTCGAGCGGTGATGCGGTGATCGCCTTGCTGCGCTTTGCCCGGTGCGCGCCGATGACATAGCGGTGAACCTCGTCGCGCAGGTTTTGCAGGTGGAACAGCACAGGCGAGTTGGTTGGCAGCGTCTTCTCTCGCCCGTCGGGGAAGTGGAACACCTCGCGCCCCTCGCGGCCATGATCGGGCCCCTTGGCAATCGCGATCAACGGCACATCCTCGATCCCCATCTCGGCCAGCGTGTCGCGCACGGTGCTCATCTGCCCCTTACCGCCATCGATCAGGACGAGATCGGGCCAGACCGCTTTATCGCCATCTTTGCCTGCCGTTTCGCGGTCAGGATCATCCTTCATCGCGCGGGCAAAGCGCCGCTCCATCACTTCGCGCATCATGCCAAAATCATCATTGGTCTGCGCGGATTTGATGTTGAATTTGCGGTACTGGTTCTTGAGATAACCTTCCGGCCCGGCGACCACCATCGCACCCACGGCTTTTGCGCCCTGAATATGGCTGTTGTCATAGACCTCGACGCGCTGGGGCACGTCCTCCAGCTCGAGAAACTCCGCCATTTCGCGCCATGTTTTGGCCTTGGTGCCGGTCTCCGCCAACCTACGATCCAGCGCCTCTCCCGCATTGCGTGTGGCCTGTTCCATCAGCTTGCGGCGATCCCCGCGTTGGGGGACAGAGATTTCAACCTTGCGTTCACCGATGTCGCTCAGCGCCTGCGCCAGCAAGTCCTGATCGGCCAGTTCGCGGTCGACCAGAATGGTGCGCGGCGGCGGTACTTCCTCATAGAATTGCGCAAGCACATTGGTCAGCACCTGCGGCTCCTCCACCCCCTTGGTGTGAGTCGGGAAAATCGCGCGGTGCCCCCAGTTTTGCCCGCCGCGAATAAAGAACGCCTGAATGCCAATCTGCCCGCCCTTGTTGGCGAGCGCGAACACGTCTGCGTCACCCACGCCGCTTGCGTTGACCGCTTGGCTGCCCTGAATGAAGGTCGCCGCCCGCAGCCGATCCCGCAGCATCGCGGCGGTTTCAAAGTCGAGATCGTCTGCGGCCTTGGCCATTTGCCGCTCAAGATCAGCCTGCACCGCACCCGACTTGCCGGATAGGAAATCCTGCGCTTGGCTGACCAGCTCGGAATAACCATTCTCGTCGATCCGCCCGACGCACGGTGCGGAGCAACGCTTGATCTGATAGAGCAAGCAAGGCCGGTCTCGGCGGCTGAAAAAGCTGTCCGTGCAAGACCTTAGCAAGAACAGTTTCTGCAGCGCATTAATCGTCGTGTTGACTGAACCGGCACTCGCGAACGGGCCGTAGTAATTGCCCTTGGCACGGCGTGCCCCGCGATGTTTGCGGATTTGCGGAAAGGCGTGATCGCCGCGCAGCAGGATGAACGGAAAGCTTTTGTCGTCGCGCAGCAGCACGTTGTACGGTGGGCGATAGCGCTTTATCAGCTGCGCCTCCAGCAGCAGCGCTTCCGCTTCGCTGTTGGTGGTCACGATCTCCATACTGCGCGTCTGGCTGACCATGCGTTGCAGGCGTGTCGGCAGCCGATCCACCTGCGTGTAGTTGGTCACGCGGTTTTTGAGCACCCGCGCCTTGCCGACATACAACACATCGCCGCGCGCATCGCACATCCGATAGACGCCCGGCTTAGCGGGCAACGCCTTCACCGTTTCACGGATCGCCGCGACGCCGGTTTCCAGATCAGGCTGCGCGCCCTTCTCGCTCGATCCCTTCACAGCATAGGTCGCGCGCTCCTCGTTAAAGCGTTCTGCGCCCCGTGGATCGTGGGGAGTTCCTGCTGGAGTGCGTGCCATAGCGCATCAGATAAGCAATCCCGGCGCGGCACACAATGCGAGCATTGGCTGTTGTCGTGGGGTTTCGCATGCTAGACCCCTTGGCAACGGCAATAGGAGGCCCACACTTGCGTCAGCTCCAAGGCATGGATGCCAGCTTCGTTGCGCTGGAAACGCGCAATTCACCGATGCATATCGGTTCGATCCTGATCTACAATCCGGAAACTGCGCCGGGTGGTTTTGTCCGCTTCAAAGACATTCTGG
>CAKZSF010000245.1 GCA_937920575.1 uncultured Sphingomonadaceae bacterium
AAGGGCGCGTGCCATGTCATGGTCTTGTGGAGCAGCGCCCAATTGGCTGGCCTCGGCTTCGAAACCGGGGCTCAGCACAAGCGCGCAAACCGTCACGAACGCGCCCACCCATGCGGCGACTTCCAACGAAATCGCTTCGCGGGTGCGGAGCAGGAGAAGCAAACCGACGCCAATCACTGCAGCGGCAACAGGGCCGAGCCACGCAGGCGTGACAAGCAACAGCGCGACGAAGGCGAGGATGGCGGCAGGCCCGAGCAACAGCAGCGCCCTGCGCGTTTCGCCTTCCTCCTTGCGCGACCACAGGATCGCGAAGGCTGCGGCGGGAACGACAGTGATGATGGCGATGCCCAATGCGACCATTGGCTCATGGCCGTCCACAAACCAGTCAGCGAAACGGGCTGCGACGATTGCGCCCATAGCAAGCGCAACGGCGCTCAACTGGCCGAGATCAAGCAGCGAGGCCTTGCGTTTGATGTAGAGAGCAAGCGGAATGCCTGCGAAGATCGCCAATTGCGCAGCGGCGACCATCGCAAACTGGGTATCTTCAGGTTCATCCCAGATCAGCAGCAGCCACAGGCCGACACCGGCACTCACCAGACTGCCCAGTCGGAGCGCCGGATATCGCCAGCCCAGCGCGCCCATGGCGGCGGCGATGAGCAAATAGAGCCCCCAAGTGAGCGGGGCGAAACCGGCATTGCTGACGATCACCGCCATTTGCAGCGTGGCAATGGCGCCTGCGGCCAGCTTGGGCAGGCTGGGCCCACCATGCGCATGCAGGAATGCGGGCAAGGCCGTGCCCAAAATGAGCAGATAGAGCCCGAGCGCGGCAAAGTCTGAACTGCTGTCGATCCCGGTGAACATCATCAACGCGCCCCAGCCAAGCCCAGCCGCAAGTGCAGCATAGCCCAGCCAGCTGCGCCCCTGGCTTTGTCCGGCCCAAGTTAGCCCGCCAGTCACAAGCGCGAGATAGAAGGACAGAAGCGGGATGTTGGAACTGTCGCTGTCGACCAGCATCGGCGCGGCAAACCCGCCAACCAGTCCAATGACAGCACAGGGCAAGCCAAAGCGGAATGACAGCGCGATGGCGCCTGCAGTGACGAGAGCGAGGCCAACAAAGGCCGCGCCTGCCCCGATTAATCCATAGGCTGTACCCGCGAGGTAGAACGCGCCGTACAACGTCGCGAGGCCTGCGCCAGCCAGCGCTTGCCGCACACGCGGATCTTTGACTTTATGCTCGAACCGGAAGGCCGCCTCAGCGCCTGCCAGCAGTGCCACACCGAAAACAAAGCTGAGCAACACGCGCACAAACGGTGTGACCAGCCCAGCCTCAATCGAATAGCGAACGAGAAAAATACCTGCGATGGCCAAGGCGAAACCGCCCGCCCAGATCGGCAGTCGTCGTCCAAAGATATCTTCGAAATCGAAAGTGAAACGCGGGTTGGTCTCTGCCGGTTCAAACTCTTCCACCTCCTCCGGCGCTGCATCATATGCAACTGTTTCCGCGAGTTGCTGCGGCTCGGCTTCTTCGGTCAATGGAGCGACAGGCGCGGGTTCTGGCGACGCTGACAGCTGCTCTTCTGAGTCTATTGGAGCAGGCGAGGGTGGCCTATCGCCGTCGCGTGGCCGGGCGGGCTCTAAATCCGTTGCACGTCGCGCACCGGCGTAAAACCTCTGCGTTTCTTCAAGTTGCTCGACTTGCCGCTCAAGCGCGCCAACCCGCTGCCACAATTTGCCAGCGGCCAACGCCAGCAACAAGAGAATGAAGAATTCCATAGCCCAGGCGAACTATTGGCGAGTTAGCTTAGAATAGCAAATATTTGGGCCTTGGCCGGACGCGCCAAGGCTGGCCTAGATCCCACCGGGCGTGAAATCATAACCCTTCTCGCCGAGACCCTCGCACAAGGTGTGCATGCAGCTTTGCAAAGCGTCCTTGTCCGTGGAACGGATCACGAAATTTGCGCCGACCGTACCATCGCGAAAGAACGGATAACTTCCGATCTGGCACGCCTCATGCGCGGCCTCGACTTCACGCAGCAAATCCGCGACTTCGCTTTCGGCAACCCAGCAACCGACAGTTTCGCTCACCAACGGCGCGCCGCCTTCCAGCTCTCCGGTCAGCGCATCCAACATGCCTGCGGTGATATGCGGAACGCCGGCCATCAGGATAACATTGCCGCGGCGAATACCGGGTGCGCCGGACATGCGATTGGGGATCAGTTCCGCCCCTTCCGGCACGCGCGCCATGCGCAAACGCCCCTCGGTGATGCCACCTTTGTCGGCGTAGTATTTCTCCAGAATGGCCCGGGCAGTGGGGTGGATCACAACCTCCACGCCTAACGCCTCGGCCACCGCGTCAACGGTGATGTCATCATGGGTTGGGCCAATGCCGCCGGTGGTGAACAGGTAGTCGTTTTCAGCGCGCAGCGTGTTGACCGCCTCGACGATCTTGTCTTGCACATCGGGGACCACGCGGACCTCGGCCAGACGGATGCCTTGCACCTGCAGCCAACTCGCGACCTGCGCGATATTCTTGTCTTGCGTGCGGCCAGAGAGGATCTCGTCACCGATGATGACGAGCCCTGCGGTCCAAATCTTTTGCGATGCGGTCATAGTGTTGGGTTAGGCGAGTCCTTGTTTGGCCTCAAGCTGAGTTGTTTGTTTAGCCTCAAGCGCCAGCGCTCGTGTCCACTCGCTTGGCCATCCTCGCTCCCTTTCGGTCGCTGCGGGCGGGCGGTCGCCCTTGCGGCCAAGCGGGCCGAATGAGTTCAAAAAGCAACTGTCAGCCCAAAACTCTATTCCGCCGCTTCCAGCTGCTCGTCGGAGCGCTGTGCATTTGCGCCCGCCTTGCGAAACACCAAATGTCCATCCTCGACCGGGCTTTCGCTCATGATCTTACGATCGGTGATATATTCCTGATTGAGCCGCCACGGATAGGCCACCGCGCTTTTGGGCATGATATGCTTGCCGCGCTGGATATAGCCGGAAGAGAAGTCGAACAAATCTTCTTCTTCCAACGTCGCTTCCTTCTCTGGCGGCAGATCGGGCACGGCAATCTGCGTGCCTGTTTCTTCCATCCGGTTGAGAACGCGACAGATATAGTGCGAGTTCACATCCGCGCGCAAAGTCCAGCTGGCGTTAAGATAACCGAACACAACCGCAAGGTTCGGAACATTCCCGAACATGCAGCCCTTGTAATAATAGTGGTCAGCAAAGTTCACCGGCGCGCCGTCCATACTCACCTTGATTTTTCCAGCCACAGCCAGCGACAATCCGGTGGCAGTGACAATAATATCGGCCTCGATCAGCTTGCCCGATTTCAGGCGAACGCCATTCTTCTCAAATGTGTCGATATTGTCGGTGACCACGCTGGCCTTGCCGGCCTTCATCGCGGCGAACAGGTCATCATCGGGAACCAGACACAGCCGCTGATCCCACGGATCATAGGGCGGCGTGAAATCCTTCAGGTCGAAATTCTTGCCCATCGATTTGGTGATACGCTTATGCAGCGCTTTCTTGACCTTCTCCGGCTTGTTGCGCGCTGTTTTGAAAGCGAAATCCTGCATCCGGATATTCTTGAACCGCGTGATTTTGTAAGCGAGTTCTTCCGGCAAAATCTTGCGCATGAAGTTCGCTAGTGCATCCTTTGCAGGGCGCGAAAACATCCAGGTCGGGGTGCGTTGCAACATCGTGATGTGCTCGGCCTTGTCCGCCATAGACGGCACGATCGTGACCGCAGTTGCGCCTGATCCCACGACAACCACCTTCTTGCCGGTGTAATCGAGGTCTTCGGGCCAGAATTGCGG
>CAKZSF010000246.1 GCA_937920575.1 uncultured Sphingomonadaceae bacterium
ACGCGGGCCAGCGGTGTTGGCGCTGACCAAACTGCCGTTTCGGGCACGCCCAATGCGGCCTTCAATATCCCTACTACTGGGGACAATGGGCTGGAAAACGCGGTAATCTACCCGCGCGCCCTACGGCAATTTGTGCAGAACAATCGCGGTGAGCGTTTCTCAGCCTCGGCTGGCTTGGCCTATGAGGTTTCTGACAACATTGAGTTGCGCCTCGACGGTATTTTTACGCGCCGGAACCTCAGCGAATCCAATCAGGATATCTCGATCTTCGAGGGGCATAACGGCTTTAACTCGCTGGTTTCACCGCTCTCCGAACCGGTGAATGTGGGGGTTGTGGACTTTGATGAAAACGGAACGGAGGAGAATGTCTTCATCGTTCCTCGGGTCCTGATCAGTGACTCGCAAACAGCGATCGAAAACCGTAGCTTCCCTGCTCTTGATGAATCATGGGCGGTCTATCCGCAGTTTAGCTTTGAGAATGAAGACTGGCGCGTTAACGCGATTGGTACGTATTCCGAGGCGCGCGGTCGTTCGAGCCTAAACCAGTACAGCTTGCGTGTCCGGTTCCGTGGAGGCAGTGGCAATCCCAACTCGAGTGGCCCCCGGGACCCGGATCGCGATCTAGATGGTATCGACGATCGTGGTAACGATTCTACCCTGATTCTGGACAACGGCCTTGGCAATTTTAACAACATCTTTGTCGACAATTTGGTCAACCCACTACTGTACCAGTTAGATCAGACGCGTGGTCAGACTCGTGTTGAAACCGGTGCGGGCATCGGTGCTCGTGACGACTTCGCTGGGTTTATGCCTCCTGGGTTTGGTGATCCTAATTTTGTCGACCCTGGAACGTTTACACCTGGTGTTTCTGCTCTGAATCTCAACCCCTTCAACCAACCGACATCGATTTTGGCATTGGGTTTCACTGAAGGTGTGAATCGCGATTTGAAATCATTTGATTTCGATGTGGCCCGTAAGTTCGAAGGCAACATTTTCTCCGAAGTTCAATTTGGCGGTTACTACAGCGATGAAACTTCGGATCGGTTTCGTTCTGAATTTGGTGGCCTCGGTCTGAACTATGCGGCGGCTTTCAGCCCCAGCATTCTCGTTCCGAATGACGGTGTGGCCGAAGGCGGGGCTTATCTCGGCGGCGACATTCCTGGCGTTGAGCTCGACAACTTCCTTTCGCTTGATATCCCTGTTTTGGAATCACTGCTCGGTTCTGCAAGTTCGGAGCCGCGCGATGATCTGACATTCTCGCCTTCCGCGGGCAACATTCGTGGGTATTTCCCCGAATTGACGCCGGAAAGTGCGGCTACGATTACTGCGGCGGAAATTCTCGCTGCATTGCCAAGGATCACAGTACCTGGTGGGAATACCTATCTCGCCCGTCCGCAAATTTCGCGTTCGACGATCGTCGACAACAACTTCACTTCGTCGCGCGAGACGCTTGAGTTGTACGGCATGGCCAAGTTCGATCTAAGTCGAACAACAGACGCACAACTTCGCGGTAACTTCGGCGTTCGTTACGTCAGAACTGATCTGGTCGGTCAGACCAATCCAACATTCCTGCAGTTCTACGACAATTTGAACGCAATTCGTGCCGCGAATGGTGGGCCTGCTCTGGAATTCAAGGATGCAAGCGACAACGATGCGCTGGTATTCGGTCAGGCGCGCAACACGTTTGAGAGGTTTCTCCCATCGGTCAATTTGATCTACGAGATCACTCCGAAGTTGGTGGCGCGTGCGGCCTTCTACGGAACGTTTGAGGCGCTCGATCTCGCAGAGTTCACGCCGACGCCGACGATCATCGTCGACAATGAAACGTCTGGCGATATCGATGATTTGGATCCGGAAGACCGTATTCTCGGCTCTGACGGCAATCCAATCCCACGGACGTCAGTCAACATCTCGACATTGGATGTACGGCCTCGTCGTTCTACTGGTTTCGACTTTGGCCTGAGCTGGTACAACCGTCCCGGCAGCGTGTTCTCGATCGGTGTGTTCCGTAAGTCTTTGGTTGGCGACATTACCCGTCAACGCAACTTCTGCCCAGAAGGTGAAAATCTGACGGTAGAGGGACGCACGTTCAACAACATCCGGTTTGCTGACATCAACTCCGCCAATCCGATTGAGCAGTCCTATGCTGGGCAATGTGTCTTCACCAATGACCTCGGTGACCCACAGCGCGTTCGTGTTTCGCGGACTGTCAACAATCCGGACACGATCAACGTCACGGGTTTCGAAGCGCAAATTCTGCAAAACTTCGACTTCCTGCCAGGTTTGCTTGGTAACACTGGTATCTCGGCCAACTACACCCGCGTTCGCTCGGGTGGCGCCAATGACGTGCAGCTCTTCAATGTTGCTGAAGATACGTACAACATTATCGGCTACTACGAAGACAGCTTCCTTGAGGCGCGACTGGCATACAACCACCAGTCCGAAATCCAGCGTCAGGGTGGCTCCTCTTTTATCGGGGGTAACACCATCATTGCTCCGCGTGGGCAGTTGGATTTCAGTGGTGCGATTAAGCCAATGAAAGGGCTGGAAGTCCGCTTTGAGGTCTTCAATATCACGCAGAGTTCACGTCTCGAATATCTCGGCGTTGAGGAGCTCTTCCGACTGTTCGAATATGACGGACGGACTTACTCGCTCTCTGCAACTTACCGGTTCTAATGGATTAACGAGCCTCCCTGTGGGCCGAAGGTTTGCATGCTTGCTTGCCTTCGGCCCACTCCTTTAAGTCAATGGGGATAGATGCGGAGAATGCGCGTGATGGAGAAGTCGACCAAATTGGCGCTGTTTGCAGCGCTGTTCTCCGTTACCACCAGCCATCACGTCTCGGCCCAGCCAAGCGACAGGTTGGCGGATGAGCAGCTCAATCTTGCCAGCGAAGTAGAAGCGATCGATTTCACATGGGCGGGCCATCGCGTTTTTGCGCAGATGATTCAGCGCGGTGAGCATCAGATTATCGCCTATTACGATGCGAACCGGCAGATGAGCATTGCCCACCGGGCCCATCAACGGACCCCTTGGCGCTATCAAAAAGTGCCCAGCTTTGTTGGTTGGGACAGCCACAATTATGTGACCGTCGATGTGGATGAGAAGGGTTACATCCATGTGATGGGCAACATGCACAATGACCCGCTTGTCTATTTCCGATCAACTGAACCGTGGAATGTTCGTTCACTGGAGCAGGTCGACTACATCATCAGTCGGGAGCGTGACCAAAACGTAACCTATCCGCGGTTTATGCATGATCGGGATGGCCGATTGATCGCGATCTATCGCCTGGGTGGCAGTGGCAATGGGCGATACTATTATCATCGCTATGACACCGATACGAAGACGTGGGCATTGATGCATGATGGCCAGTTCTTTGACGGAGAAGACGAACGCGGTGCTTACTACACCGGGCCTATTCTTGGGCCGGACGGCAATTTCCACATGATCTGGGTGTGGCGCGAAACACCATCAGCCGCGACGAACAACAATCTGTCCTATGTGCGCAGCCCCGATCTGGTGAATTGGGAGGATTCCAACGGCAAGCCGGTTACGCTGCCATTGATCCGCTCGACCGGAGAAATCGTCGATCCGGTTCCGACTTTCGGCGGAATGTTGAACGGTCAGAAGAAGATCGGATTTGATCCCGATGGCCAACCGATGATTTCGTATTACAAGAACGATGCGAATGGCGATACGCAGATTATGCTCGCGCGCAAGGCGGGCAAG
>CAKZSF010000247.1 GCA_937920575.1 uncultured Sphingomonadaceae bacterium
AGCCAAAGGTAACGGACGCGTTGAAGGCAAAGTTGCGCTTGTCACAGGCGGCGCAATGGGGCTTGGCAAAGCGGATTGCGAAAGACTGGCTGCAGAAGGCGCGCATGTCATCGTCACTGACCGCGAGGCAGAGCTCGCGCACAAAGTCGCTGACAGCATCGGCGGGGATGCGCTGCCGCTGGATGTGACCGATGAGGAGCAATGGATCGAAACGATCAAAGCGGTCGAAGAACGTCACGGACGGCTCGACATTCTGGTCAACAACGCAGGCAATGTGATCTTTGAAGACATTTTGGAATGCAGCCTTGAAAACTTCCAACTGCATATGCGCATCCATGTAGAGGGGACATTTCTGGGCTGCCAAAAGGCCATTCCGTTGATGGCCAAAACTGGCGGCGGTGCGATCATCAATATGGCCTCGACTGCCTCGCTGATGGGATATGGCAATATCCCCGCATACACCGCGGCCAAGGGCGCGATCCGTTCGATGACGAAGAGCATCGCGATGTATTGTCAGGATGAAGACAATAAGATCCGCGTCAATGTACTGATGCCCGGCGGAATTGAGACGCCAATGGTGATGAACATTTCGGGCCGGGCGGGTGAAAAGCCGATGGACATCCCTGACGGTGTGTTGCCGATTGACTCGCTTGGCGCGCCCAAAGATGTGGCCAATGCTGTCTTGTTCCTCGCCAGTGACGAAGCACGTTTCTTGACCGGCGTAGAGATACCCATAGACAATGGACTCTTTGCACGGCCGCAGCGCTAAAGCGTGGTAACCCGCGCACCTCCGGAAAAAAGCAGCTACCGCTGGTATGTGCTTGGACTGCTCACTGTGGTCAGCATGTTTTCAATCGCGGACAGGCTGGTTTTCTCTATCCTGCTGGAAGATATTAAGGCGGAGTTTGCCTTTTCCGATTTCCAGATCGGATTGCTGGGCGGGCTGGCGTTCGCCGCGACTTACGTCATCATCGGTTTCCCGGCAGCACGGCTGGCTGATCGGTCTGTGCGGAAGAATATCGTTGCGGGGGCGATCTCTTTTTGGAGTGTGATGACCGCGCTGTGCGGCCTTGCAACGGGGTTTTGGACCCTCTTCCTTGCGCGTACCGGCGTCGGCGTGGGTGAGGGGTGCTCTGGCCCAGCTTCGCAAAGCCTGGTGTCTGACTATTTTCCGCGGCATGAACTTGCAAAAGCGATGGGCTATCTCACGCTGGGCGCAACTATGGGTACGGCGGGCGGATTAATTGTCGGCGGGCAATTGAACGAAATGTTTGGTTGGCGCTATGCCTTTATCTTGATGGGTTTGCCCGGCGTTTTGATCGGGTTGGTGATGTATCTTACCGTCCGCGAACCGGCGCGCGGCCGTTATGCCGCCAAAGATGCGCAAATTCAGCAGCAACCTTTGGGCGAGACCTTGGGCGGTTTGATCCGTAACCGTGTCTTTATGGGATTGGCGATCGGCTGGGCGGTTCAAATCATGATCGGCTATGCGCTGGCGTTTTGGATGGCCGCTGTGATGCTGCGCAATTTCGACATTTCGACAGGGGATGTTGGCCTGTTCTTAGGCCTTGCCTTTCTCATCGGTGGCATTCCCGGGCCCATTTTGGGCGGCTATGCGGCGGAATGGCTGACCAAACGCGATGAGCGCTGGCGGGCATGGCTACCCGGCGCGGTCAGCCTGGGCTGCGTAGTGCCGTTAGCGATCAGCTTAACCTCAGGCGCGTTTTGGCCGTTTCTCATCTGGTTTGCGATTGCCTATGCGATTTATGTGGCCAGCCAAGCCCCGATCCTGTCGGGCATTCAAGCGGCGGTGGAGCCGTCGCAACGTGGCTTTGCCGTGGCATTGGCGTTGTTCTTCAACAATTTGGTGGGACAAGCAGCAGGCCTGTCGATCATCGGGGCGATCAGCGATGCTTTGACGCCAAGCTATGGGCCATCTTCGTTAGGGATTGCGGTGTTCGGCGTGTGCTTGTTTTCTGGCATTTTGGCGATGGCTGTGTTTGCTTGGACGGCGGCGCAGATGCGCTCATCTGGATATTTGGCGAAAATGGCTGCCTAAGAGCCGCTGCATCAAAAGCCCGGATGGATTGACAATGCTCCGCCATCGATCAGCATCTCTGCCCCGGTCATAAACGGGCACTCATCCGATGCGAGGAAGGCAATGGCGGCTGCCGTTTCGGCCGGATCAGCGAGCCGGTTCATTGGCGATGTTGCAGCTACGGAGGCTTTGAAACCCGGCATGGCCGCCTCGGTCGCATCCAGGATGCCGGTTTCTGTCGCGCCGGGGATCACCGTGTTGCAGCGAATGCCATTTTGTTGCTGCGCGCACCAAGTCGCGACGCTTTTTGAAAGAACCCGCACTGCGCCCTTGCTAGCGGAGTACCCTACATCGTTGGGCAAAGGCGCCATGGCTGTGGTCGAAGCGATATTGATGATGGCGCCACCACCGCTGCTCGCCATCACAGGAATTGCGGCACGACACCCTGCCATTGTGCCGGTTATGTTGACCGCCAGCACGCGGTCCCATGTGTCATCGTCGACATCGCCAATGCTCGCGCCTGACACGATGCCTGCATTATTGACGAGGATGTCGAGCCGCCCAAAGGTTTGGACAGCCAACGCTGTGATTTCGTTCCACCGCGCACGCTTGGCGACGTCTTGCACAGCGAAATGCGCTCCGACTTTATTGCACAGTGCTTGCCCGCCAGCCTCATCCACATCGGTGCCCAAGACCTGCGCTCCGTCTGCGGTCAATCGCTGGACAGTCGCCGCGCCAATGCCGCTCGCGCAGCCAGTGACGATCGCCACTTTGCCCGAAAGGTCAGGCACTTATTCTGCCTCTTGCCAGACCGCCGCGCTTGCGCGCTTGTTATGCTCGTCCACAAAGCGGGCAAGATTGGTTGTTCCCTCCGGCAATTTCCAGCCCACTGTGAAACCGAAATTAGCAAAGCAAAACACGATCAAATCGGCAAAGGTGAAGCGGCCTAGGGCAAAGTGGTTCTTGTCGCCCAACGCGTCATCGAACCAGCGCCATTTTTCATCCGACATGGCGGAAATCTCTGCCCCAGCGCTTTCGCTCACCACGCTCATCCGGGGTTCGAACATCGGGCGGCCTCCGGTGGCGCGAAAACCCATTGTCATGGGCACCACGCATTCCTGATCGAACAGACGCGCCCATTTGCGCACTTCGGCCCGCTCGCGCGATGTTTCGCCAAACAGATTGGGGGAAGGATGTTCTTCTTCGATAAACTCGCAGATTGGCCAGCTTTCGGTGAGGAAGGTGCCATCATCCAATTCAAAAGCAGGCAAAGTGCCTTGCGGATTTTTCGCGCAATAGCTGGAATTCTGGCGGTTTTCGCCGGTTATTATGTCGTAATGCACGCGGCTAAAATCAGACCCTTCGGACAAGCCCTTCTCGGACAGGAACATGCGCACAAGTCGCGGATTGGGGCCCAAGGACGAATGAAGGATGGTCATAATTCTCTCTTTCCAATGCTGCTTTGAGCAAGAGGATAACCCAATGCGTGCGCCGGGATACCCTCACAATTGCGCTAGGCGAGACGGCGCGGTCAAGATTGAGAACTGCGTAAGCGCCAGCCAATGATTGCCGTTTACGCGTCGGTGCGCCTATTTCAAATCGGGTGAATGTCCGCAATTTGCACAAGGTGGGCTTTCCAGACGGTGGCAAGAGTGCTTTGTTAACAGCCACGCTCTAGTGATTTTACCAAGAGCCAGAAGCGAGGATGGTAACAGGTCATTATGCGCAGCATCAGCGCCCGTGCTTTTGCCATAATTTTACCAGTCGCATTGCTGCTGTTCGGGTTCTCTACTTGGATGGCATACCAAAGCTCCAGGGAACGCGAAATCGCATCCTCGATGCAGTTGCTCGGGCAAGACCGCGCGCTCGCACAGCAAGCGCTCGGTCTCAAATTCTCAGAATTGGAAGTGGCGCAAAGACGTGCCCGTGACCGGCTGCTGCAATTCAGACAGAACGGCAACTTGCCTGATTTTGATCGCCATTTTCCCGCCAAAGGCGATGGCACGCGCCGCAGCAGTCAGGGTCTTTGGGACGGAACCCAAACCTCATTGGGTCCGGCAAAAGGGTTTGGTGCGTTCATTTCTGATCAGCAGATTTCACAGCAACGGCGGCAAAATTTGAAGGCTGCCTTTGCGTCGCTCGTTGGCTTGGTTGATGGATTGCCAGAGAACGTCAGCAATCTGTATTTCTTTTCGCCGACCAACGATCTGATCATGCATGCGCCTCAACGCAAAGATCGCTTGCAATTCTATCGCTCCGAAGCTCCTCCGGAACTCGATTTCCAAACCGAAGAGTTCTCTGAAGTGGTGCAACCTCGCGTCAATCCGGCGGGTGCAATGCGCTGCACCAGCTTGCGCCCGATCCTGTATGATGGGAGCGGCCAAACATGGACGACGGGATGCATGACCCCTGTGCGCGATGGCAGCACGCAGATCGGTGCGTTTGGTTCGAGCATCTTACTTGATGAGATTTTTGACGGCAGTGAGATTGTAGCCGGGCCAGGTATCGCGCGAATTATCGTTACTGGTGATGGACAGTTGGTCCGACACCCTAGCTTCACGCTTCAGAGCACTGACAAGACGGAGCAGTTTCTTGATCTGACAGAGACGGACAATCCGGCGCTTCAAGAATTGTGGCGCGTTCTGCAAGAGACTGGAGACAAGAAATTCGAAGGATTTCTGTCCGATTCCGATCTCTACGTTTCGGCCAGCCGGCTTGGCCAGCCGCAATGGTTTGTGATCTCTTCACTGCCGGGTGAGGACGTGCGCGACTATGCATTCAACGCCGCACGACCGACGCTGATCAGCGGGTTGCTGGCGACGGCTGCGTTCGCGCTGTTCATAGTTGCGTTCATCCGGCGACAGTTGATTGTGCCGATTGAAAGGCTTGCACAAAGGGCAGACAATATCAGTCTGGGTCATGGGGGCTTAGGCAGTGACCTCCCGCCAAACAGAAATGAGTTGGAGCGATTGGGCTCAGCTTTCGACGCGATGGAAAGCCGGGTGACGCGCGAACGCCTACGATTGATGCGTTCCTTCGATTTGTTGGTCGACGCAATTGAAGAATATGGAATATTGCTGCTTGATCCGTCGGGCAACGTAACCCGAGCCAACCAGGCAGCCAAATCCACTTTTGGGTGGAAGGAAAACGATAATCTGGCCCAAATTTCGGCAACAATGACTGCAGAGCGCAGTCAGCCTGCTCAGCTTTTGCAGACAGTAAGAGACGGTGGCAAAGCGTCCCAAACTGTCGAGCGTCAACGCGGGAATGGGGAACTCTTCTGGGCATTTGAAGCGATCGAGGCAATCCGCGACACAAATGAAGGGCTGGTCGGTTTTGCCTATATCGCGCGCGACGTGACTTCACAAAAAGATGCAGAGGAACAAATCCTCGCCGCACGTGACAGCGCAACGCGGGAGGCGGAAATACGGCGAAATCTTCTCGCCACCATGTCGCATGAAATTCGCACGCCGATGACAGGCATTTTGGGAATGTTGGAGGAAGTGCGCAAAGGCAATTCAGCCAGAGCGAGAGACCGCGCCCTGGCTTCGATTGAAAGCTCGACGGAAGCCCTGATGCGGGTACTCGACGATGTCTTGCAGCATGCCCGGGCCGAGAGCGATGCTCTGGAAGTTGAAGAGCGCGCTTTCGATAGCACGGAACTGATCCAGAACTCGGCGGAATTGTTCATGCTCTTGGCTCGGCAGAAGGGTTTGTCGCTTGAACTGAGACCTGCCGCTCGGGAAAAACTGCTTGGCGATCCGGCACGAATTCAACAAATTCTGGCGAACTTTTTGAGCAATGCGATCAAATTCACTGAGCAAGGAGGGCTTACTCTCTCAAGTCAGATCGAAGAGACCGATAAGGATCGGGTCAGGCTAACAATCAGCGTTCAAGACACTGGGATTGGCGTACCACAGGACAAGCTCGAAGCGCTGTTCAACCCCTATGAGCAAGCCGATGCATCGACCCAACGCGAGTTTGGAGGCACTGGATTGGGCCTCTCAAT
>CAKZSF010000248.1 GCA_937920575.1 uncultured Sphingomonadaceae bacterium
ATCCCCGCGACCAAACCTTTGAATTTCTCATCGTCGCGCAATTCCTGCGGGACGGCATCGATTGCCCGCGAAAGATTGTCAGACACGCTCAAAATATCGCGCGCGAAACCGGTTGCGGCATAGGCACGCGCATCGGCGACGTCCTTTTCCATTCGGCGGCGGACATTTTGTGTTTCCGCCTTGGCATAGAGCACGTCCTGCTTGGCTGCTTCCAGATCACTTTTGAGTGCTTCCAAAGCCTCTTCAACGCCGCCAGCATCCGCCTCGCAACTTTCTGCATCGTCGGCTTGATCCTTGAGATGTTCCGGCACGCCTTCCATCTCTTTGGCCATCTCTTTGGCCATCTCTTTGGCCAGCTCATTTTCAGCCACTTCGTCCAGCGGTTCTTTGTCATCATTCATTGCGTTTAAACGTCCGATTATCCGATAAGTTTGCCCAAGCTTCGAGCCGTGAAATCAACCATGGGGACGACCCGCGCGTAATTCAACCGCGTGGGGCCGATCACCCCCAGCACACCGATCACTTTTCCATCACGGTCTCGGTACGGTGAAGCGATTACCGATGAACCGGACAAGGCGAACAATCTGTTCTCACTCCCGATGAAAATCCGCGTCGCATCCGCCTCTCGTGCGCTTTCCAGCAGAGACGCAACCGACTGCTTGTTCTCCAGATCATCAAGGAGTTGTCGGACGCGTTCGAGATCAGTCAGCGCATCTTCGTCGAGCAGATTGGCCTGCCCACGCACGATCAGCACCGGGCGATTCTGCGCGTCTTCGCTCCATACGGCGAGGCCTCGCTGGACCAGATCCGCGCTCGCCGAATCCAATTGCGCTTTGCCCGATCCAATTTCCGCCCGGATCGCAGCCTCAGCCTCTGGCAGGGTTCGCCCGACAAGGCGCGCTGAAATGTAATTGCTGGCCTGCTCAAGCGCCGAAGCTGCCACACCCCCAGGCAGATCGAGCACGCGGTTCTCAACTTGCCCATCCTCGCCCACCAACACCGCCAGAGCTTGCGTTGGAGACAGGGGCACCAGCGAAAGCTGTGCCAGCTTCGGTTCACGCGATGGCACCATCACCATGCCAGCCGCACCCGAAATATCGGACAGCATCGTGCTGGTCTGCTCCAACGCAGCCTCAATTGGCCCTGGTTCGGACATGCGCTGCTCGATTGTGGCACGCTCTTGTGCGGTTGGCTCGGCGACTTGCATCATGCCATCGACAAACAGGCGCAGCCCGCTTTCGGTTGGCATGCGTCCGGCACTGGTGTGGGGTGCCGCGAGCAGCCCCAACCCTTCGAGGTCAGCAAGCACAGAGCGTATCGAGGCTGGCGACAGATTGATCGTCTGGTCCCCGGCCAGGGTTTTCGAGCCAACCGGCTGTCCGCTTTCGATATACTCCTCAACCACACGCCGAAAAATATCGCGCGCGCGATCGGTCATTTCGAGGAGAGGTGGGGACGACATAAACCCTATTTAGCCGATATGCTTGCTCCCTCAAGTCTCCTGCGCCATGGCCTCATCAACAATCTGAAGGATATGATTCATGAGACCATCCGGCCGCGCGCCCGACGAGATGCGCGAAATCACCATTGAAACTGCTTTCACCAAGCATGCAGAGGGTTCTTGCCTGATCAGTTTTGGCGACACGCGCGTGCTGTGCACCGCCAGCATCGAAGAACGCATTCCGCCTTGGCTTCGCGGCAAGGGCGAAGGCTGGGTCACCGGTGAATATTCCATGCTCCCAAGGGCCACGCACACGCGCGGCTCTCGTGAGGCGGCGCGCGGCAAACAATCGGGTCGCACGCAGGAAATTCAACGTCTTATCGGACGTTCTTTGCGCGCTGTGGTTGATCTCAAGAAGCTCGGCGAGCGGCAAATTACGCTCGATTGCGACGTAATTCAGGCTGATGGGGGCACGCGCACCGCGTCGATTTCTGGCGCATGGGTGGCATTGCGTCTCGCCGTCAACACGCTGATCGAGGCTGGTGAACTGAAAGAAGACCCGATCACGGGCAAAGTCGCGGCGATTTCTTGCGGCATCTACAAGGGCACACCAGTGCTTGATCTGGACTATCCCGAGGACAGTGACGCGGATGCGGACGCCAATTTCGTCCTGATCGAGGGCGGCCAGATCGCCGAAGTTCAGGCCACGGCCGAGGGCGCGACCTATGATGAAGAGGGTCTTTTGCGCCTTCTGCGCCTCGCCAATATTGGGTGCGACCAGATCTTTGACGCGCAGGATAAGGCAACCGCATGACCAGGCGCATTGGCTCTGGCAAACTGGTGATTGCCACGCACAATGCGGGCAAGTTGAAAGAGATATCGGCGCTGCTTGATCCCTTCGGCGTGGATTGCATCTCGGCAGGGTCGTTGGGCCTGCCAGAGCCAGCGGAGACAGGAACCACTTTCGTCGAGAATGCGCTGATCAAGGCGCGTGCAGCGGCGGAAGCGTCGGGCATGCAGGCGCTTGCTGACGACAGCGGGCTATCCGTGGCCGCTCTGGATGGTCGCCCGGGCGTCTACACCGCCGACTGGGCCGAGCGGCAGTGGTTCGAGGGCGACGCCGGCCGCGACTGGTACATGGCGATGGGCAAAGTCGAGGGAATGCTTCAGGCGCAAGGCGCAGAGGCACCGCGCGGTGCTTGGTTTAGCTGTGTGCTGGCGATCGCATGGCCCGACGGCGATCACGCTGTTTACGAAGGCAGAATTGACGGCAGCCTCACCTGGCCGCCGCGTGGTACGATGGGTTTTGGCTATGATCCTGTATTTGTCCCAACCGGACGTGAGCAAACGTTTGCGGAACTAGATCCGGCCGAAAAGCACGCGATCAGCCATCGGGCTGACGCGTTTGCGAAGCTGGTGGCTGATCAGTTTCAGGCATAGTCGGATAGCCCACCGGACGCTTGCGCCAGTTTCCAGCAGGGTAATAACGGCAAACCAGAAACTCAAAGCTCGTGCCTTGGCTTAGAGCGCAGCCCACTTGCTCTGTCTGAGGCCAGATTATCTGCGTGTAGTGCCCTACATCACGCCAATTCCCCGTGGTTGAAACATTGGGGAAGTTTCCAGCCCTAAAGTACTGTTTCTCAGCAATAAAAAGCTCAACCATGTCCTCTGGGCCATGGTAACCAATCGGGCCAGCCCACAGGTTTTCCCCAGCGTCATTGGTGGTCGATTGATCAGCATGCCGCATAACATTTGTCCGCGCCAACTCGCGCGCCCAGATGCGCGCATCAGCTTCCAGCTTTTTACTCCAGCGTAAAGGCGCAACCCGCATCACCTTGCGTTCGGCGTTGTGTGTGGCGAGCAATCGCCCTGCAAAGCTCTTCGGCTTTGGTTGGGATGATTGCGATGCTGCAACATTCTGCTCGGCCGACGTATCAGCGCGTGGCTGGGTGACGGTATCAGAGGTCTCTTGCGCGCTGGACAAAGTGCCGGATGCCAGCATGGCCGATGCCAACAGGCCCAGCGATATCAGGGTTTTGCGTCTCATCCGCCCCTCTTACCTTGCGTCGGTTAAGAAAGGCTGGAACAAGCACCAAAATGGCCCGCGCGCTCTACATCCACTGGCCCTTCTGCCTGAAGAAGTGCCCCTATTGTGACTTCAACAGCCATGTGCGCAAGGAGGTGGATGAAGAATTGTGGGAAGCCGCGTTGCTGGCAGACCTTCGGCACGAGGCAGCGCTGGCCAGCGGCGAAGCCTTAACCAGCATCTTTTTCGGCGGTGGTACGCCCAGTCTTATGCCGCCTGCATTGGTCGAAACACTGCTTCGAGAGGCAGAGAAATTATGGGGCTTCGTTCCTGATATCGAGATCACGCTGGAGGCGAATCCGTCCTCTGTCGAAGCATCAAAATTCGCTGCTCTCGCAGACGCGGGCGTGAACCGCGTATCGCTGGGCGTGCAATCGCTCGACAATGCGGCTTTGCGCTTTCTAGGCCGACTGCATGACGTCACGGAGGCATTGCAAGCCCTTGAAATTGCACAATCTGTGTTTGACCGAGTCAGTTTCGACCTGATCTATGCGTTGCCTGATCAGACTCCCGAGCGATGGCGCAAACAACTGTCGCAAGCGCTGACCTATGGCACCTCGCATCTGTCGCTTTACCAGCTGACGATTGAGCCCAACACGCGCTTTGCCACAGATGTTCGCACCGGTGCATTTGAGCCGCTTGATGACGACGCGGCAGCGGATTTGTTCCAGCTCACGCAGGAGCTGACCGACGCGGCGGGTATGCCAGCCTATGAAGTCAGCAACCATGCCCGGCGGGGTGAGGAGAGCCTTCATAACCTCACCTATTGGCGGTATCAGGACTATTGTGGAATTGGCCCGGGCGCGCATGGACGTCGGAGCGGCATGGCAACCCAGCGCCATCGCAAACCAGAGAACTGGCTGTCCGCTATCGAACGCAATACACACGGAATACAGGAAGAACTGGGACTAACCGCCGAAGAACAGGCCAGCGAAGCGCTGATGATGGGACTGCGCCTGTATGAGGGAGTCAATATTGCCGCCTTGGCGCAACGCTTTGGCTTCGATGAAGCAGAACTTCTTTCTAAGCAAAAACTTACTCAATTCAGCGATTTGGGACTCATTTCTCAGACTGACAATGTTCTCAAAGTCACACCAAAAGGCATGCCTTTGCTCGATGCATTACTCGGCGAAATTGTTGCCGATGATCTGGTGACGGCATGAGCGCAGCTGACTGCCTTGAGGTCTGGGGCAAGCATTTGCGCGATAATCGACGCAGGAGCGATCACACAGTGCGTGCCTATGTTGCCGCGGCCAAGCGCCTGCTTGACGAAACTGAAGCGCAAGATTGGCCTGCCCTCGCCCGGCTCAACGCGCGCGACTTGCGCCTTCAACTGGCAAAGCGGCGAGCCGACGGAATCGGCAATGCCAGCGCAGCGCGCGAATTGTCTGCGCTGAAAGCCTTCATCGCTTTTGCACGCGAACAAACCGGTCAAGAAGGCGCAGCTGCCCCGCGTTTGCGCGGTCCGCGACTGAAGAAGCCACTGCCCCGCCCCATCACACCCGATGATGTCGAAGGGTTGGCCGAAAGCGTCGCAATCGATGCCAGCGAAGACTGGATCGGTGCGAGAGACCGCGCGGTATTGCTATTGCTGTACGGGGCCGGCCTGCGCATCGCCGAGGCTCTTTCGCTCACAGGCAAAGACTTACCGCTGGGCGAAACGCTAACCGTGACCGGCAAAGGCAACAAACAGCGCGTCGTCCCGGTGCTGCCCATAGTGCGGCAGGCGGTCGCAGAGTACGCTTCGGCCAACCCGTGGAAGTTGGCTCCAGACGAGCCAATCTTTCGCGGTGCCAAAGGCGGCGTGCTTAATCCGGGGATGGTGCAAAAGGCCGTCGCAAAGGCGCGCAAAGCGCTTGGCCTGCCCGACACGGCCACGCCGCATGCCTTGCGCCACAGTTTCGCAACGCACCTTTTAGGAGCGGGCGCGGATTTGCGTAGCTTGCAAGAATTGCTGGGC